>JANTGB010000025.1 GCA_024763115.1 Desulfobulbaceae bacterium
TGCTTCGAAGTCCCAAACGAACGAATCTAAGGCACTGGTAAACACTTACAGGACTGAAGGTTATCGTAAATTTGGTGCCCTGGTGAACGGTTACACTTATATTATATTTTAATCCTTTCATAGATTCCGTCCAGTTATAATTTAATTTAATTGACTTATCCGCCCTTTTTAACCCAAAATAAAGTAATAATCAGCGTAATTAAGTCGCTCACCAAGCGAGTAAATAACGTAATCGTTCACCAGAGGAGCAAATCTTCGCAAAACTCAAGCCTGTAAGTGTTTACCGGCGCCTTAGATTCGGAGTCTGCGCTTACCTTTTCATATGGGCCTGCGCAGCATACTGGTGTTATTCAAAGCAGAGTCAAATGGATAAAAAGGTAGGCAACGACTCTGCGAGACACTGGTAAACGCTTACAAAATAACCGCTTACAGGGCATCAGTTCCGGAGTCTCGCAAGTTCACTTACATGTCCGCCGTCAGTCCGGCTCAGCGTATTAGTCAAACGTAAACCGGGCGCGGCCTGTGGAAGGATTCGGTGCCATGTGAATAGATACGGTAGGTAATTTCAGTAATTTTTTACACTTTGCTGAAGAGTTACGTATTTTATTATACTTTGGCATATCCAGGGTTGGGACGGCAAACCGGTTAAATATCATCGGTACTGACCCCGAAGATACGCCATATAAATTATGGAACTTCTATTTTGTTCAATATTAAACAAATTTCAAAATTGCAAACAGTAATTTTTCTTACACTTTTTGCTGTTGGTTTTGTTCCCCTGGCTGGTTTTGTGACTATGAACCTGTCCTCAGTTGTTAAAAAAATGAACGTAGTTGAAGATGAAAAACAGGTTGAGAAGATGTTGCAGCAGTTTAATCTAACCAGGCAGGTTATTGAAAGACGCAAAGAAAGTATTCGGGTTTTAAGCCGGATACCGGGCGTTCGTGATCTGGTAGATAACAAAAATGGTCTGATTTCTTCTCCTGTAGTATTAAAGCGTATGACCAACATGTTGACTGACTGGTTTAAAGAAGAAAAGGATGTCCTGGCCATTTCTTTTGTTGATTCGGAAGGACGGGAACAATTGCGCTTAAAGCGCAGTGGCAATGAGTTGTTCTCCTCATCTCCGCAGATTGATTTAACTGATGCTGAAACTGATGCCTTCCTGGAGTGCACGCATGAAAAACCAGGTGAATTTTATATTGGCGATATTGTAAACAGAGTAATTCATATTGGTAATAAGCATGTGCATGAATTGATTCTTTATGTCGGAGTCCCAATAGCCGCAAAAAAAACAAAGGGTATAGGAGCATTATTACTGGAACTTGATTTAAAATATTTATTGCCGAAAACAGGAATTAAATATCTTCTGATTAACGGGCATGGAAACTATTATGTCAATCCTGTTCACAATGCAGGCCATGATCAAAAGGAGCATGAACATATCAATCATACCGCTTTTGCCGATTTTAAAGGTTTAAAATCAGCCCTGAGGAAAAAGAGCAACTTTGTTGTCTTTGACAGGCAGGGGATAAAATATATATGGGCTGCGCTGCTTATTGGTTATGATCGGAAACATACCCTCTGGGCCGGTCAACAGATTGACCAGGCAAAGATTCAGCAGTGGACATATAGTTTTCTGGGAAAATTTGTTTTAATTTTTATCCTGTTTACCTTCTTTATTGTTCTTGTGGCCGGCTGGCTGGCTCTTACCGGTGACAAGCTGAAAAAGGAATTAACCATCGGCCTTGAAGGTCTATTAAACAAAAATATGCCCTTGGAATTAAATTGGCATTGGCCCCGGGAACTGGATGAACTCTGTCATGATTTAACCAGTCTGTCTTCTCGTTATCTCGAAATATCCGGTCACAGAGAACAGGTTGAACAGGAATTAAAAGATGTCAATGATCGGCTGGAAATGATTTTAAATTCAGTTGCCGAGGGTATCCTGGGACTTGACCATGAAGGAGAAATTATTTTTGCCAATCAGGCCGCAGTTAAAATGTTTGGTTTTTCCGATGTTGAAGAACTTATCGGCAATGATCTCCACAGCCTGCTTCATTTTATGAGGGAAGACAAGAGTCAGTATCCCACGGACGAATGTCCATTTTGCCGCGCTCTGGAAAGCAACAAGGTTGATGTTGAAGCTGAGGATGTCTTCTGGAAAAAGGATAAGTCCTGTATTTCCGTCGAATACCTGGCATCGCCGATTTATGACGATAATGGGGAAATTGTCGGCACTGTAATGTGTATACGTGACATCAGTGAGAAAAAATCCGCAGAAGAAAAAATGGCCAGCCTGCAGAATCAATTACTTCATGCCCAGAAGATGGAGGCCATCGGTACCCTGGCCGGCGGGGTAGCCCATGATTTCAATAACCTGCTTACCCATATCACCGGATACAGTGATATTATGCTTATGGAGATTTCCGAGGATGATCCCTTACGTAAATATGTCGATATTATTCAGAATGCCGCCCGACGGGCAGGGGGGTTGACCAGGCAACTGTTGACTTTCAGCCGAAAACAGTCCATGAGAGCAGAGGTGCTTGATCTCAATATCCTGGTGAAGAATATTGATAAGATGCTCCGCCGATTTATTGGTGAAAATATTGTTCTGGCAAATCAGCTTACCAGGCAGCCGGCTATGGTAAAAGCTGATTCGGGAATGATTGAACAGATATTGATGAATCTCGTGATTAATGCTCGGGATGCCATGCCCAATGGTGGACGGATTAATATCAGCACTCAATTGGTTACTGTTACAGAGGAAGATATTAAGTATCTAACCGAAGGGTGGGTCGGTGATTTTGTCTGTCTTCGCGTAACAGATAACGGTAGTGGGATAGCTGAAGAAGAAATTGAAAGAATTTTTGATCCATTTTTTACCACAAAGGGTATTGGTAAGGGAACCGGATTAGGATTATCTGTTGTTTATGGCATTATCAAGCAGCACAAGGGATGGATAACTGTTTCCAGTAAACTGAATAAAGGAACTGTCTTTAGTATTTATTTTCCTGATTGCCGGGGAGAAAAAAATGTTAAAGAAAAAAATGATCAAAAAAATATCTCTATGGGGCATGGTGAACGTATTCTATTGGTTGAAGATGAAAAGAACGTAATAGATGTGGCTGAAAAAATATTAAATATGAATGGATATCAACCATATTGTGCAGAAACAGTTCAAGGCGCACTTGATATATTTGCTGCGGAAAATGGACGATTTGACCTTGTTTTCAGTGATATAGTTCTTCCCGACGGAACCGGCCTTCACCTTATTGAACAGATTTTAGCTAAAAATTTAAAAATTCGTGTATTGATGACCAGTGGCTATGCGGATGACAGGGCCCAGTTGACTATCATCAAAAGACGCAATATCCCATTTCTGCAAAAACCATATACCAGGCTGGACCTGCTTAACAGGATTCATGATTTGTTGGCTTAATGTAACTATTCTTCTCTTAGAGAAGGGATCTAATTGCATGCAACCGCCGTCGTAGCTTACGTTACGTTCCAGGATGCATAACTGCAGGTCGTTTTTTTTAATGTCCGATTGCGCCTGAGAATGCGAAGTTATTCTTGAGTGAGTCCTTAGCTGACAGCTACGGGACAGTGGTTAGCGACGTAATTGCCGACCCCGTCAGTGGCCGTCTGTTTTTTATGTTAACGACATTGGACATTAACCCTGAAAAAAAATTCGGTTAAGATCATTATAAAAGACAAATAACATTAAACTTATCAGCAGAAACAGACCGAACTGCTGAAGTTTTTCCTGGGTTTGCCGGCTCATGGGTTTACCCCGCAGGGCTTCAACAGTAAAAAAGAATAAATGGCCGCCGTCCAGAACAGGAACGGGAAAAAGATTAATTATCCCCAGGTTGACACTGATAAGGCCCATAAAATACAAAAGGTTTATCCAGCCGGCCTCCATCTGTTTTCCAGCCAGCTGGGCAATAAGGATGGGGCCGCCAAGTTCGGAGGCAGGAACAACCTGCTGGAAAATTTTGATAATACCCATCACGGTCAGGTAGATGTATGTCCAGGTCTGTTCAATGCCGGCCTGCAGGGCCCGGCCCAGTGAGCTTTTAACAAATATTACCTCGGCGCTGCGGGTGATGCCCAGAATATATCGTTCTTCCACCTTTTCTCCAAAGATATCCTTAACTGCATCCATTTTCGGCTGAATTTCAAAATGCAGGACTTTGTCATCCCGCAGGATTTTAATCTGCACGGGTTTGCCGTTACCGGCGCGGATAAGTTCCGAAACATCAACCCATTCTCTTGTTTCCAGATCATTTATGGAAAGAATAATGTCGCCAGATTTAAGACCTCCCTCTGCCGCCGGAGAGTCGGCAGTAACCGTGCCTATCTGGGTGCTTGCCTCAGGGTCAGGCTCAGGTATGCCGGAAACTGCAAAAATCAGGAAAAACAGTAATGCAGTAAAGAGAAGGTTGGAAAGCGGCCCGGCCCCGACAATTAAAAAACGTTGCCAGATAGGTTTGTTGGCAAAAGATCTTCCCTGATCTTCGGCAGGAATTTTTTCATCCGGCTTTTCCCCGGTCATTTTGACGTAACCGCCCAGGGGAAATGCACTGAGAAGATATTCGGTTTCACCCAGCTGCCTACCCCAGACTTTGGGTCCGAAGCCCAGGGAAAATTTCAGGACTTTAACCCCACACAGCTTGGCCACGATAAAATGACCTGCTTCATGGACGAAAATCAGCAGGCCAAGAACAATTATAAAAGAGATGACGGAGTTCATTTTTCTCCTGTAGGGGCAAGGTCAACCCCGGCTGCCGGAGGAATTTCCGGACAGGCGATTTCTTTACCCCATTTTAGACTTTTTTTCATGGCAAAGGCGGTAACAATGGATTCGGCCTGGACCCGGCCCGCCAGATCAGCTTCAAGAATCATTTTAATATCCGTGGGCTCCCTGCTCATAAGACGGCTCACGGTTTCAGCGACAACCAGGCTGATTTCCGGAAAACGAATTTTTTCAGCCAGAAATGCCTCAACTGCTATTTCATTGGCAGCGTTAAAAATAGCCGGCAGAGTACCGCCTTTTTTACAGACCTGATATGCCAGTTTCAAGCCGGGGAAATTTGCAAAATCAGGAGTACTGAACTGCAGATCCCCACAGCGGCCGAGGTTTAAGCGGGGCAGGACGGTTTTTAATCTTTCCGGATAGGACAGGGCATAGGCAATAGCGGTCTGCATGTCGGGAATTCCCATCTGGGCGATTACCGAACCGTCACGGAATTCGACCATGGAATGAACAATGCTCTGGGGATGAATCAGGACTTCAATATCCTCAACCGGGATGTCAAAAAGCCATTTTGCCTCAATTATCTCCAGCCCCTTGTTTATCATGGTGGCTGAATCAATGGAAATTTTGCGCCCCATGCTCCAGTTGGGATGAGCCAGGGCCTGTTCCGGGGTTATCTGCCAGAGATCAGCAAGTTTCTGTTGGCGAAAAGGCCCGCCTGAAGCAGTAAGGATAATTTTATTTACATCGTCTCTACGCCCGGCTGCCAGGGCTTGAAAAACAGCATTATGTTCACTGTCAATGGGCAGCAGTTCAACCTTGTGGCGCTTGACCGCCTTCATTACCAGATCGCCGGCCATAACCAGGGTTTCCTTGTTGGCCAGAGCAATATTTTTACCGGCTTCAATAGCGGCATAGGTCGGGATAAGTCCGGCGCCGCCGACTATGGCGGAAACCACGGTGTCGGCTTCCTGATGGGTGGCAACCTCAATATTACCCTGCCTGCCCCAGGCAATTTTTCCTCGCCATTGCCGGCCGAGACTTTTACTTAACTGCCGGGCCGGCTCTTCATCGGCAACCGATATAATTTGGGGATTAAAAGCCTCTACCTGATCACGGAGAAGAGTAATATTGCTGCCTGCGGCCAGGCCGACTACCTGAAAGCGACCAGGGAACCGACGAACTATTTTCAAGACATTGCAGCCTATGGAACCGGTAGAACCGAGCAGGGATATTTTTTTAATCATAAAACGCCTGTGTGCAGCAAATAATAAAAAATCGGGGCGGTGAGCAGCAGGGAGTCGGAGCGATCGAGGATCCCCCCATGTCCAGGCAGGATTGATCCTGAATCTTTTACTTTCATGGCCCGTTTAATTATAGATTCAGTCAAATCGCCCAGAACGCCGAGGCAGGTAAGAATAACGGCGCCGAGCGCTGCCGAATAAATATTTACCGACGGCAGCAGCCACCAGGCAATGAGGGTTGCTGCTCCTGTTCCCCAGATTATACCGCCGATAAAACCTTCAATGGTTTTTTTGGGACTGATTAATGGACAGAGTTTATGACATCCCCATGACTTGCCGACAAAATAGGCACCGGTGTCTGAGGCAACAGTAACGGCGCTTAAAAAAAGGAGCCACACCGCACCGTTTTCGAGGCCCATGATCATGATAATATGGGCGGCCATGTAGCCGCAATAGAGAACTCCAAAGCTGGAAAAAAGCAGAAGTTTGAAAGGGTCGGCAGCGGCCCTGAAAAAAATAATTATGGCGCAAAGAATTGTAAAACCAGTTACCAGGGCAGCGCTTAATAAATCAATCCGGTTAAAAAAAGAGGCCAGCAAAGGCAGAATTCCACAGCCTAAAAAAAGTAAATGAAACCCAGGCCCTTCATCTTTAAGAACCATATTGAAATATTCATTAAGGCCGATGGTGGCTATGAAACCGAAAACAAGCCAGAACAGGTGAAAAGAATTAAGATAAATCAGGAGCAGCCAGCAGCCCATGGCAGCAGTGCCGGTGATAATTCTTTTCATTTTTTTATCACCTGTTCGCTGGTACGGCCAAAACGTCTCTGTCTTTGTTGAAAGCTGTTAATGGCGGCAAACAGATCATCTCTGGTGAAATCAGGCCAGGCCGTATCGGTAAAATATATTTCCGCATATGAGGCCTGCCAGAGAAGAAAATTGCTGAGCCGCGCTTCCCCGCCGGTTCGGATAAGGAGATCAGGATCCGGCAGGTCTGCTGTGTAAAGTTTGCTTTCGAAAAGTTCTTCATCAATATCGGTGGGCTTTATCTTACCCTCAAGGCAGAGTTCAGCCAGTTGCCGGGCTGCGGATATGACTTCAATTCTTCCCCCGTATGACAGGGCCAGGTTAAGAATAAGACCATTGTTGCCGGCTGTTTCGGCAATTGATTTTTTTAATACCTTTTGAACTTCAGCCGGTAGATTTTCCAGCTGGCCGATGGAACTTAACCTAACATTGTTTTTCAGCATTGAGTCAAGTTCGTTTTGCAGATAGGATTTAAGCAGAGACATGAGACCGGATACCTCATCCGCCGGTCTTTTCCAGTTTTCAGTTGAAAATGCATAAAGAGTAAGAACGGAAATTCCTGTTTCCCTGGCTGCTTCAACGATTTTTTTAACTGTTTTTACTCCAGCCTGATGGCCAAAGAGCCGCATCATGCCCTGTTTTTGCGCCCAACGGCCATTACCATCCATTATAATGGCTATGTGAACAGGAAGATTTTTTTTGTCTATGCGCATTTTAAAGCTCAGAAGTCAGGTGAGGAATACGAACAAAAAAGGCCGCTGTGAAGCGAAAAAAACAAATCCTGTTTCTTTCTCGACAGCGGCCTGCAGAAAATTTGAAGTTGCTTTAAACCTCCATAACCTCTTTTTCTTTGTCAGCCAGGATTCCATCAATCTTTTTAATATAACCATCAGTCTGCTTCTGGGCTTCATCCTGATTTTTAAAAAGATCATCTTCGGAAATTTCTTTATTCTTTTTCTGCTTTTTAAAGGTGTCAATGGCATCCCGGCGACAGTTACGGATTGCCACCCGGTATTCTTCACTGATTTTTTTAACCTGTTTAACCAGCTCCTTGCGCCGATCCTCAGTAAGCTGCGGGATGGAAATTCTGATTAATTTGCCGTCGTTCATCGGGGTAAGTCCGATATTAGATTTTAAAATAGCCTTTTCAATGGCAGCCAGGGCCTGAGGATCCCAGGGTTGTATGGCAATCATCCTGGATTCGGGAATAGTCAGGGTGGCAACCTGGTTAAGCGGCAGCATGGCGCCATAAGAGTCGGCTTTAATTCCGTCAAGCAAAGAGAGGGAGGCGCGACCGGTTCTGATTTTGGTCAAATCACGACGATAGGCATCAATGCTTTTTTCCATTTTTTTTTTCATATCCGCAAGCACATCACTCATCATCCTTCCCCCTTTATCAGTGTGCCGGTAACATTACCACATATTGCTTTTTGAATGTTGCCGGAAATATTCATATTAAAAACTATAATACTTTTGTCGTTATCCATCGCCAGGGATATGGCTGCTGAATCCATGACCTTTAAACGTCGTTGTAACACTTCGGAATAATTTAATATATCAAATTTTACCGCATCATCATGGGCAAGAGGATCCTTGTCATAAACTCCATCAACCCTGGTGGCCTTTAAGATAACATCAGCATTAATTTCCAGACCGCGAATTACAGCCGCCGTATCAGTCGTAAAATAAGGATTCCCGGTGCCGGCGGCAAAGATTACCACTTTACCGGCATCAAGATGATCCATAGCTCGTCGGCGGGAAAAAGGTTCACACACCGTTTCCATGGGTATTGCCGAGAGTACCCGGCAACCGATATTGTTCTGTTCGAGAATATCATGCAGGGCCAGACAGTTAATAACCGTGGCCAGCATGCCCATATTGTCGGCGGCTGCCCGATCCATACCTGCGGCAGAACCGGAAACACCACGAAATATGTTGCCGGCGCCGATAACCAGCCCCAGTTCGCAGCCCAGATCAATCAACCCTTTGATTTCACCGGCCAGATACTCCAGCACATCATGACTGATACCGAATGCCGACCGTCCCATCAGGGCTTCACCACTCAGCTTGAGCAGAATTCGTCGGTATTTGCAGGTGGGCATTTTTAAAGGTGTCCTTGTTCTCGACAAATATTATTATTCAGCGCCTATCTGAAAACGGGCAAAACGTTTAATGGAAATATTTTCACCAAGTGAAGCAATTAATTCGTTCAGGATATCCTGGATAGTATTATCAGGATTTTTAATGAATTTCTGTTCCAGCAGACAGACTTCAGTGTAAAATTTGTTAATTTTACCTGCAACAATCTTTTCAACAATGTTTTCCGGCTTGCCTGAATCCAGGGCCTGTTTGGTGTAGATATCTTTTTCCCGATTGAGCAAATCTTCATCAACGTCTTCCCTGGTCAGGGAAACCGGATTTGCCGCCGCAATATGCATGGCAATATCCTTGGCAAAATCAATGAAAGAATCGGTCTTGGCAACGAAATCCGTCTCACAGCCGACTTCAACCAGAACACCGAGTTTGCCGCCGGCATGAATATAACTCTGGATAATTCCTTCGCTGGTAGCTCTGTCAGCCCGTTTTGCCGCAACTGCCAGGCCTTTCCGGCGGAGAAAATCAACAGCCTTTTCCATATCACCCCCGGTCTCACCCAGGGCTTTTTTACAATCCATCATCCCCGCGTTGGTTTCGGCGCGGAGTTCTTTAACCATTTGTGCAGTTATTTTCACAGCATATATCCTTAAAATATAATGTAATTATTCAGCTGCGCTTAATCTATACGCAATAAGTCGGTCTTCCATAGCATCAATATGATGCCTATGGCCTTATTCCGCACAGCTAAAACACATCTGAATAGTTACAATTTTTTGTTATAAGACAGTGCCTAGGCAGTCTTCTCTTCTTTCGGCGCTTCTGCCTGTTCAGCTTCCGAGGCGGCAGCCATGGCAGCGGCCAGTTCAGGGTCGGTTTCCACTTCTTCGCCACTTTTTGCCTTGCCGGCCAGAACCGCATCAGCCAAACGCGAGGTAATCAGCTTAATGGAACGGATAGCATCATCGTTGCCCGGAATCGGGAAACTTATGCCGTCGGGATTACAATTGGTATCAATAAGGGCAATTACCGGAATTCCCAGCCTGACAGCCTCATCAACTGCGATTTTTTCCCGTCTGGGATCAATAATAAAAATTGCCTTGGGCAGACCCTTCATGTTTTTTATTCCGCCCAGGTTGCGCTCAAGTTTTACTAACTCTTTTTCCATGCGCAGGGCTTCTTTTTTCTTATATTGATTTATCGAACCATCATCCCGCATTGCTTCAATCGCCTTCATCCGATCAACGCTTTTTTTAATGGTCTGAAAATTAGTCAGCATACCGCCAAGCCAGCGATGATTGACATAAAACATTCCACATCGTTCAGCTTCTTCTTTTATTGCTGCCTGAGCCTGACGTTTTGTGCCGACAAAAAGAATTGATCCTTTCTGGGCGGCGCAGTTAACAACATAATCGTAGGCTTTATTAAAAAGCGGCAGTGTTTTATCGAGATTGACTATATAGATTTTGTTGCGGGCTCCGAAAATATATGGTTTCATCTTCGGATTCCAGCGCCGGGTCTGGTGGCCGAAGTGAAGTCCGGCAACCAGCATTTCCTTCATGTTAATGTAAGACATAGGTATCTCCTTAATTTTGGTTAATCGTCCATCCCGTTTTCTCAACCCCTGAGGGCACCAGAGAGAATTTTTCAGAGATGTGAAATTTAAAATCACAAATTTATAACACCCTCTTGTTTGTTTTGCAATCAGAATATCAGATTACAGAGGACAGAGGACAGATGACAGAGGACGGAAGACAGTGGGCGGAGGGATTAAAATTTATAATGGCAAATCTTAATGCGTCCTATAATTGAACTGAAACCGCAGAAGATTTTAATTCGGGCCACCAACTGGATCGGTGACGCTGTAATGACTACGCCGGCTGTGCGGACAATTCGCCGGAATTTCCCGGATGCTCATATTGCCATCCTGGCTCTGGACTGGGTTGCAGATGTTTTTGCGGCCGGGCCTCATGTGGATGAGGTAATTCTTTATCAGAGAAAAGGCGTCCACCAGGGATTTTCCGGCCTTGTCCGCCTGGGACGAGAGTTGGCCGGGCATCATTTTGATGCGGCCATTCTTCTGCAGAATGCCTTTGAGGCCGCCTTTCTTGCCTGGCTGGCCGGAATTCCGGTCAGGGCCGGATACAAAAGGGATGCCCGTTCCCTGCTTTTGACCCATGGGATAAAAATTCGCCCTGAAGTGCGGAAAAAACATCAGGTCTATTATTATCAGGGCTTACTGGCTGATCTTGGCCTGACCCCCGGCAGTGATGATCTTTTTCTAGAGATTGATCCTGGGGCGAAAAAATGGGCTGCCGACTTTAAGGCAGGGCTTGAGAAAAATCCGGTTATCGGGCTTAATCCCGGCGCTGCCTATGGCCCGGCTAAATGCTGGCCGGCCGAACGTTATGGAGAACTGGGCGCAAAACTTAATCAGCAGACAGGGGCGGAAATTTTAGTTTTCGGTACCGGTAATGATAAGGAAACCACGGCTGTAATAAAAAAATTCGCCCCCGAGCATATCCATGATCTGGCCGGAAAAACAACTTTATCCCAGGCCATGGCCCTGATTGATATTTGTGACGGGTTTGTTACAAATGATTCAGGCCTTATGCATGTCGGAGCAGCTCTTAAAACGCCGCTTACGGCAATTTTCGGCTCCACGGATTCAGTTGCCACCGGCCCTTTTTCCTCCAGGGCGGTTGTCATTGAAAAGGAGCTTGCCTGCAAGCCCTGCCTGAAAAAAGATTGCAGTTCCGGATTCAGCTGCATGCTTGATATAACTGTTGACGAAGTGCTACGAAAGCTGAGATCAATAGTTGTCTAAACAGGTAAAACACGTTATAAATTTCCATGCTTAGAGAATTGAACATAACTAATCTGGCTCTGGTCAGTGAACTGCACATTGAGTTTTCCTCAGGCCTTGTGGTTTTAACTGGTGAAACCGGGGCAGGCAAGTCAATTATTCTCCAGGCCATTCACCTCCTGACCGGAGGCAAGGCTGCCGGATCATGGGTGCGTACCGGGGCCGGGCAGGCAGTTGTTGAAGCTCTTTTTGATGTTGCTCCCAACCATGAGATCAGGACAAAACTTGAGGACAGCGGTTTTGCCTGTGAAAATGATATAATAATTAAGCGGATATTGTCGGCCAAAGGCCGCAGTCGTTTTTATATTAACGGCAGCCTGGCAACCGCCCGCCTGACCGGAGAAATATGTTCCGATATGGTCAGCGTTGCCGGCCAGCATGATCATCAGCAACTGCTTGCCCCCCGTTATCATCTTGATTTTATCGATACTGTCGGTGATCTCCATCCCCTGCGGCGAAAAATAACAGATATCTATGCCCTGCGCCGACAAAAGCAGGAAAGGCTGGAAAACCTGCAGGCTCGGGAACGTGACCGGGAGCAGAAGCGCGATTTTCTTAAATTTCAGACTGAGGAAATCAGCAGGGCTCAGCTGGTTGCCGGTGAAGATGCCCGGCTTATCGAGGAAAAGGACAGGCTGAAAAGCAGTGATGAATTAAACAGTCTGGGCCGGAAAAGTTATGGCCTGCTGCATGATACCACCACCAATTCCCTGGCCCAGGTCAGGAAAAATCTGGAACAGATGGCAATCCTTGACAAGTCTGTTGCCGGGCTCAGTGAAGAGATAGCCGGGCTCAGTTATCAGCTTGACGACCAGCTTCCCGCCCTGCGGGATTATCTTGATCGGATTCCCAGTGATCCGGCCCGGCTTGATATCATCTGCAACCGAATTGATCAGCTCCAGCAACTTAAACGTAAATATGGCCCGGAACTTGATGATGTTATTGTCTATGGCAGGCAGGCCGAAGCGGAACTGGCCGAACTTGACGGCCTTGAGCAGAATCTTGAAGAGCTTAATACTGAGCTTGACCGTCTTGACCGCAAACTGCTGCAAAAGACGGAAGAACTATCGCTTAAACGAAAAAAAATTGCCCATAACGTCTGCCGACGGCTTACCGGGGAACTGAAGAAGCTGTCCCTGGAACATGCAGCCTTTATAATTAATTTTATCAATGATGACGAGCCTCCCCTCAAACGGTTGACGGCTCTGGGAATAGATCGGCCTGAGTTCTTTTTTTCAGCAAATCCCGGAGAGCCGCCCAAACCGCTGGCCGGTGTAGCTTCAGGTGGCGAGCTATCCCGGCTGATGCTGGCCTTGAAATGCCTGCCGGCCGGGGAAGATCAGGTCGAGACCATCATTTTTGATGAAATAGATGCCGGAATAAGCGGCAAGGCGGCGGAGTCGGTGGCCCGCAAAATAAGGGAGCTTGCCGGTCATCATCAGGTGCTGTGCATAACCCATCTGCCCCAGATTGCCTCGGGCGCTGATGAACATTTCCAGGTGACTAAATCAGTTGCCGAACAGAGAACCACTACCTCCATATCCCGGCTTGATGATGATAAAATCCATCTTGAAATAGCCCGGATGCTTGACGGCGATTCGGCTACGGACAAGACACTGGCCTATGCCAGGGAATTATTGTCCAGAAATAAGAGTGACAGCCAATAATTGAGGTAATTACCACCATAAACTTAATTCTACTTTGGGAATCAGTAAAATTTTTTACCCCCTTATACCCACGCTCTGCGTGAGTACGTAACCAGTTGTTCCTGCGCTAAAAAAAACGCAGGAACGTTAAAAAAAATCCAACATAGTATACTATAGTGAACACGCCGAAACGAACAAATCCGGGGCACTATCCGAACATTTAAAGGGGTAGAGAAGGGTAGCTTTTACCCAACCCGA
>JANTGB010000026.1 GCA_024763115.1 Desulfobulbaceae bacterium
AAGGGCTCACTCAAAAATAAATTAGTAGAGATAAGGTGTAATATGGACATTTAGAGAAGTGATCTAATTGCATGCAACCGCAGGCGTAGCAGAGCTATGCTTCCGGATTGCATAATTGCAGATCGCTTTTCTAAATGTTCAGATTGCGCCTTAGAATGCGAAGTTATTTTTGAGCGAGCCCTAAGCTAAGACTTCGAGGATTCGGTGCCCAGTAAGCAGCTACGTGTCCTCTTTAAATGGATTTCCTTAACTGTCGGCCTGTGGATTACTGAAAAGGAATAACTTGACCTGGTTGATATTATTAAACATTGCGCTCATGTCCATAATGATTTTCAGGTTATTGGACAAACCTGATGTGAGCCTTTGCTTTATCTCCCTCCCTGTCAGCTGCCGATTATCCCAAATCCCCAGCCGACCTTTTTTCGGTGCTTACTGATGATGATTGCAGTTCTCCAACATAGCCCCTGGGAAGGCCCGGGGCATAACATGCTTAAGGCTGCCACAGAGACAGGTGTTACCCTCCGGGTTATCAAGGCCTGGGAGGGAAGTTTTCCCGACCCTGTCGGCTTTAACGGTTTTATCCTTCTGGGTGGCGGCGCCAATGTCCATGAGGAGGACAAGTATCCTTTTTTAAAAAAAGAAAAAAGATATATCAAAAAGCTTCTTGACTCGGACAAACCATGTCTGGGAATCTGCCTGGGGCATCAACTTCTGGCCAATGTGCTCGGTGCTACAGTGGGACGGAATTTCTGCTACTCTATTGGCCTTGGTCAGGCCCTGCTTACCTTACGCGGACGTAACCACCCTGTCTTTAAAACGATTGACCAGCCTATGCCCACCTTTAAATGGCATGGGCAGGCGGTATTGCCTCCGGTACCGCATCATTTTGAGATTCTGGCAACTTCAAAGGAGTGTCAGGTAGAGGCCTTCAGTATTATTGAGCGTCCCCATATTATTGGTGTTCAATTTGATAATCATGCCGCTCACCCGAAAGATGTGGCCATGTGGTATGATCACGATAAAAAGTGGCTTGATTCTCTGGACGGTTTTTTGCTGTCCAGGGAAACGCTTTTAAGCTCCATTGCCGGCCGGAAGAGTAGAATGGCCCAGGATTTCAAAAAGTTTTTCGTTGCTTTTTGCGGGTTTTTATAACGAAATAATTTTTCCTTGCCGGAAAAGCGCAGCATAATAATTACCAGTTATTGAGAATAAAAAAATGGCGCCGATCAGCGATACCATGTTCAGTCTCCTTGACCAGGGTGGTCCTTTTGCCACCCCAACCCTTGTGCCCCCGGTCTCTATTTTTTCGCCGGCCTCCCGCCGGATGGCCGGCAAAGTCCGCCAAACTGCTCAGCACACCAAATACCGGGTTATCCGCAACCAGATTTTTGACCTGCTGCAGATTGACAGCTTTGCAGATCTTCACAAAATGGCAGGCAATAATCAGCTCCGGCAGGAGGTCAGCCGAACCGCCTACCGTATGCTGGGAAATATGTTTGGCATTAACACAAGCTTTGCCGAGATCGTTACAGCTATCAACAATCATTCCCGCACGGCAGACGGGGTGATCCGCTATCTCAAGGGCAAGGTGCTGGCTAATTTCGCCTCTCATATTGAAATGACCAATGAGATTGATGTAATTGCCAATCCGGTTGATCTGCTCTTAATCATCTTTGACAAACGATACCATCAGAAAGCCCGCTTTGAAGCAAGACGCAAACTGCTGCTGATGAACCTGGCCGGAACTATTGCTCAACGGGAGCGGGAAACCGAAATCGAGGCCAAGTTTGCCGGTTTTCTTGATTTTTTGAATCGTTATGTCTGGGATCGGGATTCTACCATCGGCGAATTGGAGCCGGTCTATGTCTTCAGTGAGCATGACCCTGCTGATTTTTCCTGTAAAACCACTAAAATTCTCAGTCTGGAAGAGGGAGCTGCGTGCGCTCCAGGGCCGAACCGGAAACTGACTTTGCTTAAGAGGCGGCGTTTTTATGCTGGAGATCGCAATATTCCCATCTATGTCTCTATTCGTAAAAAGCCTCCTGAGGCCAAGGTTTTAAAGCTGTTGCGCAAGGGTGAAGAAAATCCGGCGGTGGCAGTGGATGACGAGTTGGGGCTTATGGCTGTGCTTGATACCATTGCTGATGTCAATGCCTTCCTGAATCACCTGACCCGTTCCGCCAAGGCTGCGGACTCCTTTATGGTGTTGGAGGATATTGAGGATTCACTATCCGTCAACCAGAGCAGGGCCAAAAATATCGGCAGCTCCAGAGAAAACCGAATGTTGAAATTTTTCGCTAGGCTGGGCGGTATGCGGGTTGAGTTTATTGTTCATACCACAAAGAGTTATCTTAACTATGTCTATCAGCGTGATGTGGCCCATGATGAGTATGAAGTCAAACGGATCTTTGATTCCGGCGTGGCAGGACTGCTCTTTCCGGAAGACATTTATTATCTTGATCTGAAAAAGGCGCGGGAGTATCAGCTGGCCTGGTTTCGTAAACAACTTGAGTATTATTAAGGAGTGGTGATGAGTATTATTGATACCACTCTCCGGGAAGGAGAGCAGACAGCCGGAATTGCTTTTACCTTTGAGGCCAAAAAGAGAATTATTGCCGGATTAGCGCAACTTGGAGTAGATGAAATTGAGCTCGGCACAGCAAGTCGGGCAAACCATGATTTGGTCATCCTGGCAGATTTTATCCGCGTTCACCATTCCCGGCAGGCCTTTTCCCTCTGGTGCCGCTGTCAAGATGAAGACATCAGCTACGCAGCCTCATTAAAGCCGGCTGTTCTCGCCCTTTCCATCCCGGCCTCCGACCTGCATTTGACAAAAAAACTGGGCAGGGATAGGAAGTGGGCTGCCGCCCGACTGCGTAAGTCATTAAACACGGCTAGCAGGGCCGGGATCAGGAAACTTGCTGTAGGGCTTGAAGATGCCAGTCGGGCTGATGGTGATTTTCTCAGAATCCTGGCAGGCATTGCCGAAGAAAACGGAGCTTTCAGGTTACGCCTGGCCGACACCGTAGGCATTGCCACACCAATGACCATGATCAGGATGGTGGAACCTTTGCTGGGAATGGATCTTGAAATCGGCGTGCATTGCCATAATGATTTCGGCATGGCCACTGCCAACACCATTACGGCCCTGGAGCATGGCGCTTTGTGGGGGGATGCGACCATTCTCGGCTTGGGAGAGCGGGCCGGCAATAGTCGCCTGGAAGAGCTTATAAGCTTCCTGGCGCTCCAGTCCGGCAAGCCTTATAATCTTGAAGGGCTTCGCCGGTTAAGTGCTTTTGTCGCAGAGCAAAGCGGGCGCCGGATCTGTCCGGCCCGGCCTATTCTCGGATCAGAGATATTTGCCTGCGAAACCGGGATTCACCTCCATGGGCTGATGACTGATCCCACAACCTATGAGCCCTTTGCCCCGGAAAAAGTGGGGTTGACCCGCAAGCTTGCTGTTGGTCGTAAAGCGGGCAGGCGAAGCATTGCTCTCACCTTGGAACGTCTGGGGATTGCCCGTCTTGACGAAATATGCCTCGCCGGGTTGACCGGAAAAATCAGAAACGAGGCCGCAAAAAAACAACGCAGCCTCTCTGATGTCGAAATCATCAGCCTGGCTCGGCCTTATTGCCCCTGATTGCATTACTTTCCGACCTATTCCACGGCAAATGCCGGTCGTTCAAGACCGAATTTTCTGATCCGGTAACCTATCTGGCGCTGGGTAAGCCCCAGTTCTCGCGCTGCACGAGCCTGAACCCAACCGTTGCGGCGTAAAGCAGCCTCGATCTGCTGACGCTCCAGGTCCTTCAAAGAGCCTGGAGGGGTTAGTGGGCTGAGCAGTGCGGCAGGCGGAGGAGTCGAAGATAGACCGGATTCCGGTCGCGGCGACCTGGGGATAGCCCGGAGATGCTCACTGATATCCTCAGGCCGGATAACGGCATTATCAGCTAAAATCACCAGACGTTCGATGAGGTTCTGCAGCTCCCGGACATTGCCGGGCCAGTCATAGCCGGTCAGATAGTCAAGGGCTGCGGTGGTCAGAGCCACCTCCTTGTCATTTCGGCTGTTACTGGAATTTAAAAAATGATCAATGAGCAGGGGCACATCCTGCCGTCTTTCTCTGAGTGGCGGTAAGCGCAGGGGCACCACATTCAGGCGGTAATAGAGATCAGAACGAAAAAGACCCCGGTTTACCGAATCCTGCAAATCAACATTGGTGGCGGCAATAATCCGAACATCCACGGTCAAGGTTTTCGTACCGCCTATCCGTTCAAACTGGCGCTCCTGCAGTACCCGCAGTAACTTGGCCTGGAGGAGAATGGGCATCTCGCCGATTTCATCCAAGAAAATCGTGCCGCCGTCCGCCATCTCAAATCGGCCCGGCCTGGCTGCCGTGGCTCCGGTGAAGGCTCCTTTGTCATGGCCCAGGAGTTCGCTTTCCAGGAGATTCTCCGGCAGGGCCGCGCAATTGACCTTAATAAAAGACGCCTCTTTTCTGGGACTGGCTTCGTGGATGGCCCGGGCGACAAGCTCCTTGCCGGTGCCTGACTCGCCAAGCAGAAGAGCGGTGGCCCGGCTCGGTGCCACCTTTTCAATAGTCCAGAACACCTCCTCCATGGCAGGAGAATTGCCTATTATATAATGTTTGGAAAAACGGCTGTGAAGTTCGGCCTTCAGCGACTTGTTTTCCGCCACCAGCTTTTCTTCCTTTTGGTTGATGGCATCATGAAGCAGCAGAAACTGGCCGATAATCGTAGCCAGAATTTCCAGAAAGGAAATATCCTCTTCAAAGGAAACTTCCGGGCCAAAGAGGCGATCAACCGTAAGCACTCCCACAGTCTTACCTTCCACTTCCACCGGCACGCCGATAAAGGACAAGCCTTCTTTTTTTATCCTTGACCTGGCTCCGGTACGATTCAGAAAAAGCGGTTCATTATTAATATCCGGGACAACGCAGGGTGAACCGGACTGAAAGATCTGACCGCAGACTCCTTCTGATAAACCATAGATACCACGCTGCTCTTCAGCCACGGAAAGTCCATAGGAGGCGCGAATGGACAGGCGGTGACCACCTTTGTCCAGCAGAACCAGGGTTGCCCTTTCCATATGCAGGGTGTCATGAAGAACCTGAAGCACCCGGCCCAGGCAGGTATCAAGATGCACGGCTCGACCAATGAGCTTGCAGGCTTCCGCCAAAGCCTTTATTTTTAAAGTTTCTATCCGGTAGGACATGTCTCCCGCGCAATGTATTACCTTGCCGTTATCAAACATAGTATCCTCTCTATTCACAAGGGGGTATAAGAACATGGAAATTAATTATAAAGGTAACTGCTCACAGGGGCACCGCATATTCGGAGTCTTCGCTTACCTCTAAGTATATCAGAATAGTTACAGTAGGTAGTTTTAGTAATTTTTTTACACTTAGCTGAATAGTTACGATTGATCAACTATTGTTTTAGCAATAATTATGCCTAAAAATTTTTATCTGCAATTTCGGCAAGTTGTATGCTAATAAGAAAAAATCAGCGCTAGTTAATTACATTTATGTATATTTTGTCATTTTGACTATCAAATTAGTTACAATTTTGTAAACCACGACAGGTAAGTTTGTTTCTACCTTTTTGTTAAGATTATACTTTTTTGTCATCTTTTCTACCAAAAGCGATTGCTACATATTAAGTTTTCAAGGCACAAATATCTTTATCTCTTTGTAATATCGTTATTTTAAAAAATAAACTCCTGTTGGCACAGCCCTTGAAAAAGTAAGCTTGGCAAGTAGCAGAAAGTTCGGTTGTTTCCAAAGCTGGAAACAGCAAAAAGATAAGTAAAGATGGCCGACGGAAAGCAGCCATCGAACCAGAAGGAGAAGTGATTATGCGTAAGGTAGCAATCTATGGAAAAGGCGGAATCGGCAAGTCCACCACAACCCAGAATACAGTAGCAGGCCTGGTTGAAATGGGACGAAAGGTAATGATTGTCGGCTGTGATCCCAAGGCGGATTCCACCCGTCTCATGCTGGGCGGTCTGGCCCAGAAATCAGTACTGGATACCCTGCGCGAGGAGGGTGAGGATGTAGAGCTTGATGATATCCGAAAAGAAGGCTATGCCGGTGTACTCTGCGTGGAATCAGGTGGGCCGGAGCCCGGAGTCGGCTGTGCCGGTCGGGGTATTATCACATCTATTAACATGCTGGAATCCCTGGGCGCCTATGATGAGAGCGAGAAGCTGGACTATGCCTTTTACGATGTCCTGGGCGATGTGGTCTGTGGTGGTTTTGCCATGCCTATCCGTGATGGTAAGGCCCAGGAGATCTATATTGTTGTCTCCGGCGAGATGATGGCCATGTATGCCGCCAATAATATCTCTAAAGGTATCCGCAAATTTGCCCAGACCGGCGATGTCCGCCTGGGTGGGCTGATCTGTAACTCGCGGATGGTGGATAACGAAAAGGAGATGATTGAAAAATTTGCTGAAAAGCTCGGCACCCAGATGATTCATTTTGTCCCCCGCCACAATGACGTGCAGCGGGCGGAGATTAATCGTCAGACTGTTATTGCCTGGAACCCCGAAGTCGAACAGGCTGATGAATATCGGGCTCTGGCCGCGGCCATTGACGGGAATAAAAATTTTGTCATCCCGAAACCTATGGAAATTGAAGAGTTGGAAGGATTGCTGATGGAGTTTGGATTACTCGACGCAGCATAAAGATTGCCGGTCTCTTATTTCTATATGCTGAAAACAAAAAAGAATAATGGAGCAAAACCAATGATGATTATGATTCGAGCCATTGTCAGACCTGAAAAATCAGATGCGATTTTGGCAGCATTAATGGATGCCGGCTTTCCGGCAGTGACTAAATATTCCGTAGCCGGTCGCGGTAAGCAGCGCGGTATCAAGATTGGCGAAGTTACCTATGACGAGATTCCCAAGACCATGCTGATGAGCGTGATCAATGAAGCAGATAAGGATTTTGTTATTGAGACCGTGATGAAAACCGCCCGAACCGAAACCAAAGGAGCCTTTGGTGACGGCAAGATTTTTGTAAGCCCGGTTGATGAGTCCTATACCATTTCCTCAGGCGTGCTTGATACGGCCGCAGCCTCCGAGGGGGTGGCGCCATGAAAGAGGTTGTCGCCATTGTGCGGATCAACATGATGAATAAAACCAAGCAGGCCCTCACTGAGGAAGGGATTGACGCCTTCTTTGCCCATGAAGCCCATGGTCGCGGCAAGGGTTTTGTCAACTCTGATGTCCTGGCTGGAGCTGAACAGGGCTATGAAGAAGCGGCCGCCCTGCTTGGCGAAAAGGGCAAGCTCTACCCCAAACGGATGATCACCGTGGTCACCGAGGATGACAAGGTGGAAGGAGTTGTCCGAACCATTATAAACACCAACCGAACCGATAAACCCGGAGACGGCAAAATCTTTGTCCTGCCTGTCCCTGATGCTGTTCGGGTACGAACCGGCGAATCCGGCGAAAAAGCAATTGTCTAAGGCAACGCGATACGTAGAGTTTGAACATTACAGGAGGTCCGTATGACCATAATACGAGAAAAAATGGTGCAGTGGGATCCAGTGGATATCAAGGCAAAGCTTATTGCCAAATATCCGCCCAAAGTGGCCCGCAAACGCGCCAAGCAGATATTAATTAATGAGGCCCTGGAAAACGAGACGCCGGAAATTACTGCAAACGTCAGGACGATTCCCGGAATCATAACCATGCGCGGCTGTACCTATGCCGGCTGCAAGGGCGTTATCATGGGCCCCACCCGGGATATCGTTAACCTGGTTCATGGCCCCATCGGCTGTAGTTTTTACGCCTGGCTGACCAGACGAAACCAGACCTATGCCGGCCCGGATGATACGCCGGATAATGAAAATTTTATGAATTACTGCTTTTCTACGGATATGCAGGAGCAGGATATCATTTTCGGCGGTGAAAAGAAACTGGCAGCCGCCATTCAGGAGGTCTACGACCTGATACATCCTAAAGCCATTGGGGTCTTTGCCACCTGTCCGGTGGGACTCATCGGTGATGATATCCACACCGTGGCAGCCCAGATGAAGGAAAAGCTGGGCGATTGTAATGTCTTCGCCTTTTCCTGTGAGGGGTACAAGGGCGTAAGCCAGTCGGCCGGTCATCACATCGCCAATAACCAGGTCTTCAGGCATATTGTCGGCGAAAATGATGTGCCCAAGGAGGGAAAGTTCAAGATCAACCTGCTGGGTGAATACAATATCGGCGGTGACGGTTTCGAGATTGACCGGATCTTTAAAAAATGTGGAATTACCAATATATCCACCTTTTCCGGCAACTCCTCCTATGACCAGTTTGCCTCGGCCCATCAGGCTGATTTAAACGCGGTGATGTGCCACCGTTCCATTAATTATGTGGCGGATATGCTGGAAACCAAATTCGGCATTCCCTGGGTCAAAGTAAATTTTATCGGCGCTCATGCTACTGCCAAGAGCCTTCGCAAAATTGCCGCCTATTTTGAGGATCAGGAGTTGATAAACCGGGTAGAGGAAGTAATTGCCGAAGAAATGCCGGATATTGAAGCGGCTGCAAAGGATGTCGGAACCCGTACTGCCGGCAAGACCGCCATGCTTTTTGTCGGCGGATCAAGAGCCCACCACTACCAGGAGCTGTTTAAGGAAATGGGCATGAAGACTATTTCCGCAGGTTACGAGTTTGCTCACCGTGATGATTATGAAGGCCGCCAGGTTATACCAAATCTCAAGGTGGATGCCGACAGTCGCAATATTGAAGAGATTGAGGTTGAACCGGACGAGAGCCGCTACTCCCCCCGCAAGACCCCGGCGGAGATTGAGGCCCTGGCCGGATCCGGGGTTGACTTAAAGAAGTATGACGGCATGATCTCGGAGATGGATGAAAACACCTTGATTATTGATGATCTTAATCAGCACGAAGCGGAGAAACTGGTGGAGCTTATGAAGCCGGATATTTTTTGCGCCGGCATCAAAGAAAAATATTCCATCATGAAGCTTGGCGTGCCCATGAAGCAGCTGCACTCCTATGACTCCGGCGGACCCTATGCCGGTTTCAGAGGAGCGATCAATTTCTACCATGAAATTGATCGACTGGTAGGTTCCAGGGTTTTTTCCTACCTGAAAGCTCCATGGCAAAAAAATCCGGAACTGACTGCCGCCTATGTCTGGGAATAACAACAAGAATTACCAGCTGTTATCTGGAAATTTTTGGTAACTATTCAGCTGCGCTTCATCTACATTCGCTCAGGCTGTCTTACATGGTATCAGTATGCCGCAACAGCCTGATAGAACAGATTCCCGTAGTCTAACAAGCTCGCTTATCTAAGCAAATCCGAATAGGAGCAAAGCGCCGTCATACAGCAGGTGGTTTTAGTAATTTTTTACATTTTGCCGAATACTTACAATTTTTGTATCAAAATACCAGGGAGGAGATTTTTCTCTTCCCTGTCTGGAGAAATATAATGCTTTTACGACACACCCCTAAAGAAGTGAAAGAGCGCAATGCATTGACCGTTAATCCGGCCAAGACCTGCCAGCCCATCGGCGCCATGTACGCGGCCCTGGGTATCCATGCCTGCCTGCCCCACAGTCATGGCTCCCAGGGGTGCTGCGCCTACCATCGCTCAACCCTGACCCGTCATTATAAAGAACCCATTTCCGCCGCCACTTCATCTTTTACCGAGGGCGCCTCGGTTTTTGGCGGCCAGGCCAATCTGCTCCAGGCCATTAATAATATTTTTAATGTCTATGAGCCGGAGGTCATTGCCGTCCACACCACCTGTCTTTCCGAGACCATTGGCGATGACCTGCCTCAGATCAGGAAAAAGGCGATCAACGAAGGAAAGATTCCAGAGGGTAAATACGTTCTCGGCGCCTCTACTCCAAGTTATGCGGGAAGCCATGTTACCGGCTTTTCCACCATGGTTAAAAGCATGGTGGAATTTTCCGAAAAAACCGGAGAGAAAAACGGCAGGGTCAATATTATCCCCGGATGGGTTGAGCCCTGCGATATGGAAGAGATTAAACGGATGGCTGAGCTTACCGGTGTAAAAACCATCATGTTCCCGGACACATCCGGAGTGCTCAACGGCCCGATGACCGGCGAGTACAAGATGTTTCCTGATGGCGGCACCACTGTGGCCGAGCTTAAATCAACCGGCGATTCCATCGGAACCCTGGCACTGGGGGAGTGGTGTTCAGCTGCCGCTGCCCGCGAGCTTGATAAAAAATGCAAGGTGCCCTGCAGGGTGCTGGACATTCCCATTGGCCTGGCAGCCACCGACCGTTTTGTTGACGCCCTGCGCACCATTGCCGGGGTTTCTGTGGCCGACGAACTGGCCTTTGAACGGGGACAGCTCGTAGATATGATCACTGACATGCACCAGTATTTTTTCAAAAAAAAGGTGGCCGTTGCCGGTGATCCGGATCAGGTCATTGCCATGGTGGAATTTTTGATCTCCATTGATATGTGTCCGGTATATATTGTCACTGGTACGCCTGGCAAAAAATTTGAAAAACGAATCAGGGAATTAACCGACGATCTTGACTATGAGGTCAAGATCAAGGTCAAGGGCGACCTCTTTCTCCTCCACCAGTGGATAAAGAACGAGCCGGTTGATCTCCTGATCTGCAACTCCTACGGCAAATACATAGCTAAAGATGAAGATATTCCCTTACTGCGCTGGGGCTTTCCTATTCTTGACCGCCAGGGACATCAGTACTTCCCCACTGTGGGTTATAAGGGAGGTCTGAGGTTGCTTGAAAAAATATTAAATTTGCTCCTGGATCGTAAGGATCGTGATGCCGAAGAATCAAATTTCGAACTGGTGCTGTAGTTTTTCAAATAGCAGTTCAAAAAAACTCTGCTATCTTAAATCGCAATTATTCATAAGGATTTGTCATGAAGCACCCGATAGATATTAATCTAGTCCTGCCCATAGGACCAAACGGCAGCCATCGTTTATGCTCGGCAGACGATTCTCCCCTGCCGGGAGCCATGGTTCCGACAGAGGCAGTGAATTGGCTCAAGGGGCTGCGCAAAGGCGGCAGGAATATTCTTTCCATTGACCTGAATGGCCCAGGCGATGTGCTGGCCTCCCGGCCCGGAACCCGACAATGTCTTGAGCTGTTAAAGGCTGAAAAAGATAATGCCCGGCTTATGATCACCACCCTGGGACTGGGCGGGGCGGAGATGGTACCAACCCTGACTGAATTCGGAGTAGATCAGGTAAACCTTCTGGTGCAGACGGTTTCCGAAGAAAATGTTCGGGATATATACAGCTGGATCAGGCCGGGGAAAAAAACTCTGCCTCTCAGTCAGGGGGCAGCCCTGCTCATCCATGAACAGGCTAAATTCTGCCGAACCTGTGCCGGGGCCGGAATTACGGTTAATATCCAAACCATCGCGGAAAAGGGTAGGGAGGATGATGTGGCGGATATTGCCGAAACCATGGCAGGCTATGGCGCCGCCGGTATGGAAATAAGTGGTGAGGATGTTGATCTGGACGCTTTGGTCAAGGATGCCGGCTCCTTTCTTGCCGCCGAAAAAGCAAGTATGGAAGCGGTTCTACCGCCTCCGGGCTCCCCCTCAAGCTGTCCGGAAGGCGCGAGGCTACCCGAACCGAATGGCGGACGTAAGCATGTCGCGGTAGCCAGCAGTTCCGGCATGGACGTTGATCTCCATCTGGGTCAGGCAGGCAGGCTGCTCATCTACGGCAGGCGGGAGGATGGCCTGGCCTGCCTTATTGAAACAAGACAAACCCCGCCGGCCGGCATCCCGAACAGATGGGCGGCTCTGACTGAAATTCTTGCGGATTGCTTCTGTCTCCTGGCCTCTCATGCCGGAGATGCCCCGCGATCCCAGCTTGCCGCAGCCGGCATCAGCACCATCCTCACCACTGACCAGATTGAAGGCGTGGTGGACAACCTCTATGGTGGTGGCAGGAAAAAGAAATGTAAAAAGTAGCGTAACTATTCAGGTGAGCGCGAGAAACTGCCGTAAACACAGCCCTGTACTGTCCGGGAAAAGCTGTCTGCAGTCAGCTCACCCATCAATTCTTGAATATGGAGTACAACCAATGGCAATAACAGAACGACAAATATTACTTTGCCAGTCCTTTCGGACAAACGGCGGCAAGAAAGGTATCTGCCACAAGGGAACGGACGGTTTCCTGCAATACATTGAGGAGGAGGTCATTGATCGGGGGCTTGATTGTCTGATATCAGCCACTACCTGCCTTAAACAATGTGAAAAAGGGCCGATTATGGTCATTCAGCCGGAAAACTGGTGGTTCAAGGAGGTTAACTCCGAAGAGGTCATTGATGAGATCCTCGACGGACTGGAAGATGGCGAACCGCCTGCCGATTATCTTATTACATAAAACCGGGGTAAAATATTAAGTCTTTACGGAAACGTGAGGTAAAACCGTGATGAAAACAGAGATAATGAACAATTCCGGCCTGGTTGGTTTCAGCGATATCAAAAAGGAGCCCATCAAAGGCTGGGAAGAGTTTTTCCTGGAAGGCCGGCAGTTTCTCACCACGGCAAGTAAGGCCTATGCGGCAAAGAGAAAGGCTTTCACTACCGGGATTCTCTATAACCTGGTGGCCATGAGTATTGAAAAAATGATCATGGCCATGCTGATGAAGAGCGGCAATCTGCCCTATAATCACACCATGCATGATCTGGTGGAATCCATGGAGGAATTTATGCCGGGGCGGCTTGAAAATCTTGGCGAAGAATTGAAGAGACTTGATGCCTTTCAGGAGATCTGCGACCAGGACGAGTACATCATCAAGACACCAACCTTGATCGAGGTCAAGCGAATGCTTAACCTTGCCGACCGGATGGAATCGTTGACCATGGAACAGGTCATGTAAAATTCAGTTGCAAAAAATAAAGGATATATGGAGGACGGCAATGGCTAGAGAAGATTTGGAAAACCTGTTGATCAAGGGTGGTGAAGATAAACATTTTCGCGCCCGTTACGATGAACCGGCCACCATGGAAGAGTTTGTCGAGATGGCGGCGGGCGACGGTTACGCATTCAGCGTTGATGAACTGGCCGCTATTTTAAAAGAATCCGGCGATGTTTTTGAAAAAAACGGCAACCCGCCCAAACGCTCAATCTGGTGGACCTGAGAGACTGGAAAAAACCGGATAGCAAGTATAAGTAAACCAACCACGATTTCTCCCGGCATTGAGAATCGTGGTTTTTTATGCCCTGACAAAAAGTAGGATGTTTTATGGAGAACTTCTCCATATATGGTTGAGGCGCAACCAAACCGTAGATCTGCCTGAGCGTAGCGAAAGCGGGAAGTAAACTGTTGACTGCCTGATCTTGATGTCTTGCTTTGTAAAAGGCTCCTCAATCAGAATTACAAGTTTCGAGGTACCGCCACTTTTGGAGAAGTTACGTTTACGGCAGCTATGAATAATCGTAAGCGTTCACCAGCACCTCATCTTCGCCCGTTTGGGCCTTCTCGAATAGCACAAGTATGCTTCGAAGTCCCAAACGAACGAATCTAAGG
>JANTGB010000027.1 GCA_024763115.1 Desulfobulbaceae bacterium
GCCTTAGATTCGTTCGTTTGGGACTTCGAAGCATACTTGTGCTATTCGAGAAGGCCCAAACGGGCGAAGATGAGGTGCTGGTGAACGCTTACATAAACTTGTAAAAACCTGTTTCACCATGAAGCGCATGAAGGAAATGAAGAAAATGCCTTAGCTTCATGATCTTCATGTGCTTCATGGTGAGTTAAGATTTTTAATGGAACTTTCACCTGGATTAACAGGAATGCCATGCCGTTGAAACCAAAAACCCTTGCCATGGTTCTGGCCGGAGGCCGGGTGGATGAATTAAATGTCCTTACCTATTACCGGCCTAAATCAGCGGTGCCGTTCGGCGGCTTTGCCAGGATCATTGATTTTGCCTTAAGCAATCTCATGCACTCCAACCTGGAAAGGGTCGCCATTCTCAGCCAGTACCGCAGCTTTTCCCTGATCAATCACATCGGTATCGGCGCGGCCTGGGATATGCTCGGCCAGTACCGGGGCGTTTCCATCCTGCCGCCCTCCACCGGCTCAGGCCGCAGCTCCTGGTATCGGGGCTCGGCGGACGCAGTCTATCAAAACAGTGATTTTATTAAATATCATAACCCCCGGGAAGTACTCATTATTTCCGGTGATCATGTTTACAGCCTGGATTATCAGGAAGTCATTGACTATCACCGGGAAAAAGACGCGGATCTGACCATTGCCTGTCTCAAGGTTCCCATGGATAAGGCTCATCGATTCGGGGTGGCCATGATAGATGATGAAGATGGAGAAAGAGGAGGCAGGGTTCTGCAATATAAGGAAAAACCGGCCCGGCCCAAGTACAACTGGGCCTCGCTCACGGTTTTCTGCTTCAAGCCTGAAACCTTACTCGATGTTCTGACTACTAATGCCAGAGAGGATGAATCATTTGAATTCGGCCGGGATATAATCCCCCGGATGATGTTTGAACAGCGCCGGGTTTACGGTTATAAATTCAAGGGCTACTGGGGATATACCCGAACCATTGATGAATACTGGCAGACCAATATGGATCTCCTGGGGGCAAATCCCCGGATAAACCTGGAAGAATGGGAAATACGCACCAATCTTGAACATCGTAACATCAGAGGCTGTCAACCCCTCAAAATCGGCAATGAAGCGGCAATCAGCGATTCCCTGATTTATAACGGCTGTATTGTTGAGGGCCGGGTAGAGCATTCAATTTTATTTCCCGGCGTTCATGTGAAAAAGGGGGCTGTAATCAAGGATTCGGTACTCTTTTTTAATAACGTCATTGGCCGGGAAGTACGGCTGAGCAAGATCATCAGTGATGTAAATGTTACCATGAGGCGCGGGGTAAGAATCGGAGAAGAGAACAGTGACGATAAGGAGGTTACGGTAGTGGGCTGGAATAATTTTCTGCCGGAGAATACCATTATCGGTTCCGACTGCACCATTTATCCTTCTCTGAAACCGGAAAAATTAAGCCGGGAAATTAAAAACGGAGAAATTGTCCGATGAAGCATCATGACAAGACCCTGGTTTTAATCCTGGCCGGCGGAGTCGGCAGCCGTCTTAATAATCTGGTGCAGACCAGGGCCAAACCCGCTGTTCCCTTTGGCGGACTGTACCGCATTATTGACTTCAGTCTCAGTAATGTAATGAATGCCGGCCTGACCCAGGTCGGAGTTTTGACCCAGTACAAACCCCTTTCCCTGATGCATCACATCGGCACCGGCGAGCCCTGGGATTTTACCGGCCGTTCCCGGGGTGTAAAAATTTTGCCGCCCCGCACCGGCTCCCTTGATTCGGACTGGTATAAAGGCACTGCCGACGCTGTCCGCCAGAACATTGATTTTATCAGAGCTCATCCGGCCAAAGAAGTTCTTATCCTTTCCGGCGATCATATCTACCGGATGGATTTTGCCGACATGATCGAGTCCCATCGGCGGAAAAAAGCGGATGTTACCATAGGAATGATGGTTGTGCCCAAAAGTGAAATTCATCAATTCGGGGCCGGAATTACCAACGATGAAGGACGAATCATTGAATGGGAGGAAAAGCCTGAAGTTCCGCGGACAAACCTGGCTTCCATGGGAATTTATGTTTTTGAAACCGACTACCTGTTGAGGCTCCTGACCGAAGATCGTAATGAAATTGATTTCGGTATGCACCTTGTTCCCAAGGCCATTGAACGGGACAATGTCTTTGCCTACCCTTTTCATGGTTACTGGCGTGACGTAGGAACCATTCAGGCCTACTGGCAGGCCAATATGGATCTTCTCCGCCCGGATACGGATATTTCTCCGGAAGCATGGGGAATCCGGCCTAATGTTTACAGTGGAGCCATCTACGACCGGATACCGGCCCGTTTTGTCGCCGGCTGCAAAGTCAAAGGTTCAATGGTTTCGGCCGGCTGCACAATTAAAGGTGAAGTCAGCAATTCCGTTCTTGCCCCCGGAGTCAGAATTGGGGCCGGGGCAGTGGTGCGGGATTCAATTCTTTTCCATGACTGTGTTGTCAGCGACAAGGCGGAAATTAACCTTGCCGTTCTCGACAAGCGGGTTTTTGTCGGATCCGGGGCCAGGGTAGGCTACGGAAACGATAAAACCACGCCAAACAGGAAATACCCCAAACATCTTTACACCGGAATTAACCTGGTGGGAAAAGAAGCGGTAATTCCAGCCGGTATTGAAATCGGTCGTAACTGCATTATTCAGCCCTGGTGCAGCGGCGATGATTTTCCGGTCGACAATCGCGTTGCCACCGGGGAGACTGTTTAACTAAGGGCATGCCCCCCATCCTTACCGCCCAATTCCTCCAGGGCATTGCCCGCAGTCCCGGCGTTTATCAAATGCTGGACAAAAACAACAAGGTCATTTACGTAGGTAAGGCCCGTAATCTCCGCAAACGACTGGCCTCCTATTCCCGTATATCTCCGGAAAATATCAAAACCACGGCCCTGCTTTCCCATGTTGCCCGGATTGAAACCATAATAACCAACAGCGAAAAGGAGGCCCTGATCCTTGAGGCCTCGCTGATTAAAAAACACCGGCCCAGGTACAACGTAATTCTGCGGGATGATAAGAATTATCCGCTCATCAAGGTGACGGTTAATGAAGAGTGGCCCAGGGTATTTATGACCCGACGGCGGATCAGGGATAAGGCCCGTTATTTTGGCCCATATTCATCTGTTTCCGCTATGTGGACAACCCTGAAGCTCCTCCATTCCCTCTTTCCCCTCCGGCGCTGCAAGAGCGGCAGGCTGAAAAAAAGAGAACGTCCCTGCCTTAATCAGCAGATAGGCCGCTGCCTTGCTCCCTGCTGCGGCATGGCAGATAGCGGACAATACCGGGAGATGGTGAAAAATGTTATCCTGCTGCTGGAAGGAGACAAACGCGGCCTGATAAAAAAATTAAGGCAGCAGATGAATGAAGCGGCGGAACAGTTACGGTTTGAGGATGCGGCCCGACTGCGCGACCAGGAGCTTGCCCTGAAAAAGACCCTGGAAAAACAAATTATTGTCACGGAACAGAATCGAGATCTTGACATTTTCGGTTTTTGCCGTGGTGATGGGCTGCTGGGAATTGCCGTTCTTCATGTGGAAGAAGGCCGGATCAGCGGCCAGCGGGTTTTCTGCTTTCGCGAACCGCCTGATAATGATAAACAGGTTCTGGCCCAGGCCCTTATTCAGTATTATGGGAAATATCCCCTGCCCGGAGAACTGCTGCTTCCCTTTTTGCCGGCAGACCATGAATTGCTGGCCGAACGTTTCAGAGAACTTAGCGGAGCAAAGGTTATTCTTCATGTGGGCCGGCGGGGAAACCCCCGCCGGCTGCTGGCCATGGCCCGGAAAAACAGTGAGCAGGCTGTGGCGGAACGGGTACGGAAAAAAGAATCATGGCAGGAAATTTCTAATGCTTTACAGGCTGCTCTCAGGCTGAAAAAGGCACCGGAACGAATTGAATGCTTTGACATTTCCAATATCAGCGGCAGGCAGGCAGTTGGAGCCTTGGTCAGTTTTAATAACGGAACAAAGGATAAGAGCGGTTACCGTCATTACAGGATAAAAACCGTAAGCGGCCCGGATGATTACGGCATGATGGCTGAAGTGCTCGAACGCCGTTTGCGGCGAGGCCTGGCTGAAGATAATCTGCCTGAGCTGCTCATGGTCGACGGCGGCAAGGGCCAGTTAAATGTGGCAGTCAGGATTCTGGATGAACTTGAGGCGGCCGGCCGGGTGGAACTGGTAGGGATTGCCAAGGAGAAAAAGGACGAGGGGGAAAAACTTTATCGGCCCGGCCGGAAAAATCCTGTTATCCTGCCTCGGAACAGTCCGGTTTTGTTATTTTTGATGCGGGTGCGGGATGAATCGCACCGCTATGGCATTACCTTTCATCGCAACTGGCGGCGCCGGGATAATCTCAGCTCGGAACTGGATAAAATTCCCGGAGTAGGGAAAGGCCGGAGACAGATGCTGTTACAACATCTGGGTAGTTTTAAACGAATTTCTGAGGCAGACGTTGCAGGCCTTAGCAAGGTGCCGGGAATCGGTCCAGGCTTAGCGCAGCAGATTTGGAATTTTTTTCATGAAAACAGGAAGTGATATGGTAATTTCTCTTAACCCTGCTTGAAAAAAAAGAATATCTTGATTACAAAGAGTTTTATTTTAAATTACTCATAATTGATGGTTTTGTAAAAATTTATTTTACCATGAAGCGCATGAAGGACAAGAAGAAAAGAAAAACGTGAGATCAGTATGTTAACTTCAAGCTCTTCATGATCTTCATGGTGAGTTAAGACTTTTGCGGTGTAATCTATAACCCGGCGCTCCGCGCCATAAGAGACAGCGTAGAGCGCTTTTGTGATCCGTTATGCCGTAAAAACTTATTTTACCATGAAGCGCATGAAGGACACGAAGAATAGAAAAACGTGAGATCAGTATGTTAACTTCAAGCTCTTCATGATCTTCATGGTGAGTTAAGACTTTTTACGAGTTCATCATAATTAAATTTTAAAGGTTATTTTCGCATGTATACAGCTTCAGACTTACGCAAAGGATTAAAAATAGAGATTGACGACGAACCCTATGTGGTTACGAATTTTGAATTTTCCAAGCCCGGCAAGGGACAGGCCCTGTATCGCACCAAAATGCGCAACATGGTTACCGGTAACGCCTTTGAGCGGACTTATCGTTCCAATGATAAATTCAAGAAAGCTCCTCTGGAGGAGCGGGCCATGCAGTTTCTCTATGCCCAGGTTGATGAATATAATTTTATGGATACTGAAAATTATGAACAGTTCGTTATCCCGGCTGATAACCTTGGTGACCAGGTAAATTTCTTAGTCGACAATATGGATGTTGATGTCCTGATGTTCAACGGTTCCCCCCTGGGAGTTACCCTGCCAAATTTTGTCAATCTTGAGGTGACCAAAGCAGACCCCTGGGCCAAGGGTGACACCAGCGGCACCGACACCAAGCCCGTGACGGTTGAGACCGGCTATGAACTCCAGGTACCGCCCTTTATTAACGAGGGAGACAAAATACAGATTGATACCCGAACCGGGGCATACATTACCAGGGTTAAAGAGTAGTCCTTGCTTTCTTCCTCCTTCCTGTGGCAACGGGCCCGGCTTATCCAGGCTATTCGTTGTTTCTTTATTAAAAAAAAATTTCTGGAGGTGGACACCCCCATCCGCCTCCCCTCCTTAATCCCTGAAGCCCATATCGAACCCGTGGCCTGCGGCAGCTGGTTTCTGCAGACCTCGCCGGAACTCTGCATGAAACGATTGCTGGCTGCCGGAGAAGCGCGAATTTTCCAGATCTGTAAATGCTTCCGGGCCCATGAACGGGGCAAACGTCATCTTGAAGAGTTTACCATGCTGGAATGGTATCGAAGCGGCTGCGATTATTTTGATCTAATGGCCGATTGCCGGGAATTGTTTGCTTTTCTGGCTGAAACCCTGGATATTTCCCCTCCCGGCTGTTCGTTAACATCCCCCTGGCAGCGGCTTACCGTAGAAGAGGCATTCAGGAAATATGCCGGTATCGGGCTTGGTGAGGTTATGGCATCAGGAGATTTTGATGAAATTCTCGTCCAGCGGGTTGAACCGTTCCTGGGCCTTAAAAGCCCGCTTTTTTTATATGATTATCCTGCTGAACTTGCTTCTCTGGCCTGTCTGAAAAAGAGTAATAATTCCCTGGCCGAACGATTTGAGCTTTATATAAAGGGGCTGGAACTGGCCAATGGTTTTTCGGAATTGACTGATCCGGTTGCCCAGCGGCTTCGTTTTGCCGGAGAACAGGAATTATGCCGGAAAGAAGGAAAGCCGTTCCAGCCCATGCCGGAAAAGTTCCTGGCTGATCTGGCTGAAATCGGTCAGGCAGCCGGTATTGCCCTGGGAATTGACCGGCTGGCCATGGTTTTTTTGGGGAAAGACAACATTAATGAGGTTGTTGCTTTTCCGCCTGATACCGGCGGAAGTGATACTTCTTCAGGTCGTCACTGACAACAATAATAGATTATTTCAAAAGATTGCTATGCAAAGAATAGAAAAATATATATTTTCCTGGAAAAACGATCAGCTGAAAAAACTGTTGCGGATAGCCGGTAGGGCAGCCCTGGAAGCCGGAAAAATTTTGATCCGGTTATATAACCAGCCTCATCATATAAAATTCAAAGGAGAAATTGATCTTGTAACCGAGGGTGATCTGGCCTCGGAAAAAGCCATCCTGGCAATTTTAGAGTCGGAAGGTTCAAATATTGCTGTTTTGTCTGAAGAATCTCATGCCGATTACAAGGAAATACCAACAGGCCCGGTCTGGGTAATAGATCCCCTGGACGGAACAACTAATTATGCCCACGGTTTCCCCTGGTTTGCAGTTTCCATTGCATTAATGGACAAGGGCAAGAGCCAGGTTGGAGTTATTTATGCGCCACTGCAGGATGAACTTTTTTTTGCGTGTCGTGGTCGTGGGGCCCGACTAAACGGAGAGCTGATCAATGTATCTGCTGTGTCGGATTTATCCCAGGCTCTACTCGGCACAGGATTTCCCTATGATGTGCGAAAAAACTCTACAGGGATACTGAAAGCTTTGGAAAATATTTTGACCGGCAGTCAGGGAATTAGGAGAGCAGGAGCTGCTGCGCTGGATCTTGCTGCTGTCGCCAGTGGACGACTGGATGGCTTCTGGGAAGTAAAATTAAAACCATGGGATACCGCAGCCGGTATATTATTGGTACAAGAAGCAGGCGGTAAGGTTACAGATTTTCAGGGGGAAGAGTTCTCACCTTTTATTCCGGAAATTGCCAGTTCAAACAGTAAAATACACTCTCAGCTAATAAAAAAACTCAGCGGGTGAAATCAATATGGTTAGCGCATCAATCGCATAAAAGAATTTTTTCTATGACAGAGCTGAGATCAGTAACACAAAATCCATCCGGTAGCGACAATTTATCAGCCGCTTCACCACTGATAATTAATGGTAGACTGTCGACATCATTTACAGGAGGATAACCATGAGAGCCCTTAATTAATTCGGTATCTTGAGAAATCTTTTTTGTTGCATGATCAAAAATAAGCTCCAGAGGATCGTAGCCTGGTTTACGATGAATATCTACATGACCGGCAAAATCAGGCTCTTTGTCACTGTCATCCCACCAGTAATATGAAAACCATCTATTTCTAGCGCTGACAGCGATAATATCTCCGGCTCGGTAATGATCTATATGATGTTCCCGCTTCCCCTTCCGGTCGAGCAGATAATCGATCCCATCAACACCTTCCAGAGCAGCACGCACCTTTTTTTCATAGCCTGGTTTTATGTAGATATGGGCAATTTGATGATCAACCATAGCAAAGGCATGGCTCAGTTCAAAATCAAGATATTCACGATTCCGGATCAAGCGCACCTGAAGAAGTCCTGCTGCTCTTAAAATTCGGTTCAGGGCTATCGCTCCGTTAACTTTAAACATCTCATATTCAGACAAAACAATAAATGTTGTCTCATTAAGCATGCCAAGATCTTCAATTCCCTGGACGATTCGGCCTACCTCATTATCAACAAGCTGAAGTTCTTTAGCAATATCAGCGTGATCCGGTCCGAGGCGCTGCGTGCAATAATCAAGATGAGGAAGATAAACAAACATAAGATTCGGTCGGATACGATCCATGGTCTCCACAGCAGCCCTGGCTATCCACTTACTGGCGCCAATTGAGGTCATGGGCCCCCAATAGTCCATTAAATTAAATTCTCCAAATTTTTCACACAGATGATCATACAGATCAACAGGCTTGGAATAACACCACTGAATCAGATCGTCGTGTGTATGCATGGGTTTAGGGGTGATCACACAATCACAATTAGCGTAAAGGGTGTTTTGCATAAAAAGAGAAGCTGTGGTCAAATCAGGATTTTTCTTCTTTAGCCTGTCCCATATACGCTCTGCCTGAACAAGACCGGCTGGTTGATCCCAAAACGAGACCTGAAGGGTTTCGAGGGAGAAAAAACCATTTGCCACAATTCCATGCTTTTCAGGATAACAGCCCGTGGTTATGCTTGCCTGAACCGGCAGGGTGACGGCGGGAAAAATTGGTTTAATAGAAGCTAGCCGTCCTTGTTTTAGAAGGGATATCAGGTTTGGCATATTTTCATTGTCTTCAAAATGTCGCAAACTGAGTCCCACAACATCCAGCACCACAACTCTTTTATTGTTCATATCAGAATCTCCTAATTTTTAACCATGTTTTTCCGTTTACCGATTAACAAATTGCCTGTTCAGGTTACATATAAATATCGACTGGTCAGTATTGCCGGGATAACGCATAGTGCAACCGGAATACCGTATTGAACACCGTGTACACCTGAAACATACACGGCGTCCAGAAAAGGGATGGATAATATCATTATTTTTACGGCCTGGCCAAAAACTTTGGGGCTGGGATGAAAAACAACTTTGGTTAAAGCCGGTAAAATACAAAAAAACATAATACAAATATAAAAGAGCGCAGCTGCCCCCAGCACCTTTTTCATAACCAGCAACAGAAGAAATAGCAAAACAGAAATAACACCAATAAAAGCAACCCAGCCTGCCATGAGCAGACGGCCATTAACTTCAAATTTGCTGAACGTTGTTAAAAAAAATATATAGACCAGGGTAATAGCAGGAAATAACAGATATAATTTTTCTAATACTATAGTACTCATGCCAAGAATCAGATTTAATGCCCGGCAAGCAGCCATGTTTAATGAGCCCAAAATCAAGACATCTTTGGTCAGACGGTCATACAGAATAACCAGAATAACCAGAATAACGGCTATAATAAAGGCTTGAAATCCGGCAAAAGCGGCACCGGTCAATCCTATTATGAACAAAATAGAGGCAAGTACAGCGGCTTCACGGGAGGATATTTTGCCGGAGGAAATGGGACGAAAAGGACGTTCAACCCGATCTATTTTCAGGTCACAAAAATCATTATAGACGCAACCGGCACCGTAAATAGCAGACGTAGCGACAAGTAAGCCGAACAATTTCAAAAAGTTAATCTGTCCTGAGCAGATAAGAAGATAACCGGCGGTAATGTCGGCCATTGCGGTAAAAATATTAGGAAGACGGATAAGCTGCAGATAGGCGACAATTTTACTATTGTTCCATAAGCTCATTGCTGCTAACCTTCTAATCGGAGTTTATGCCTTGTCTTTCAGGATGCTTATCATTTGATTTTTAGTAATCGTTCACCAGCACCTCATCTTTGCCCATTTGAACCTGCTTGAATAGCACCAGTATGCTGCGCAGGCTCAAATGAACAAATCTAAGGCACTGGTAAACGATTAAAGACTTAAATATTGCAAAGATTTACACCCTGGTGAACGGTTACGATTTTTATATCCGTCAAGCGAGTACTGAACAGAGTAACGGTTTTTCAGGAGTAAATCGTTAAAAAGAGAGTTTCCGCAACCAGGCAAGGGCATCGCGGGCAGCTTCAACGGGTTTTTCTTCATATGGATATAATTCTACAGTGACAAATCCCTGGTAACCAATCCCGGCAATTTGCCCCAGCACTTCAGGAAGATCAATGGCACCTTCCCCAGGCATGAGATGATGATGAACACGGGAGGAGGCAATGTCTTCCAGATGAAAATGGCATGTATCTTTACGTAATTGTTTAACAAGAGCGGCAGGATCTTCACCAACACAGTAAAAGTGGCCGATATCAAAATTGAGACCGAACACATCTCTATCCATTTCTGTCATAAATTGAATAAATTGACGGCTGTTTTCAATCAATAAGTCAGGTTCCGGCTCTATAAGAATACGCACCCCCCTGTCTCTTGCATGTTCCTGGATTTCCAGCAGTCCCTGCCTGAAAATGTCAAGGGCCTGTTCTTCGTCCATGCCGTCCAGAGGGCCGCCAGGTTCGGTAGATATAGAAGGCGCACCCAACCTGGCGGCAAGATCAATACATTGCCGGGTATATTTTATTCGTTTTTGTCGCTCTGTCTGATCCTTTTCAATCCATGATGGATGCCAGGTGTCACCAATAGCCCAAAGCATAAAGGCGTTGATATTTGCAATTTCCAGATTATTTGATTTAAGCGCCTTATCGATTGCGACAAAATCACTCTCCTGCAGGTGCGGCGGATAAGCATGCGGCGTATCCGCCATAATTTCAATACCATCATAACCAATATCCGCCAGGATCTGAATGGTGTCAATCAGGCTAAACGCACGAAATGCATTACCACTAAAAGCAAATTTCACCCCATCCTCCCTATTCGGCAAGATCAAAATTTGCTGAATGTTTCAAAAAGTTAAAGGGGTTATCAAATACAACCTGTTTGATGATACTTTCAGAGAAATCACCACTTTTGCGCATAATCATTGCTACCTTGGGTACAGCCAGGGGGTCGGAATAGCCCCAGTCAGCCGAACCATTGACAATCATCCGCTCTGCCCCATAGCGACCAATAATGTTTACTGCCCTCTCCGCACTTAATTTCGTTACATAATAAACTGTCATGCCCAGGTAACATCTGGTCTGTAACGAAAGCTCAATAGTTTCCTCGGTGTTGTGATCAATAACAATACGTTCCTGGGCTACTCCCTCGTCTTCAATAATTTCAATGATGCGCTCAATCCCTTTCAGCTTGTTCTGGTGGGGCGAATGGATACAGATCGGCATTTTTCTGTCATTTCCCATTTTGAGCTGACGGCGAAAGATCTCCTCTTCCTTTTCAGTAATCAGGTCAAAACCGATTTCCCCGACTCCGACTACATTTTCTCTGTCAAGATATTTTTCCATGGCATCAAGCACATCATGAGCCATGTCATTTCTGGCCTCCTTGGGATTGAGGCTGAGCATAGTATAATGCTTGATACCGTACTTCGCAGCCCTGGCTGTTTCCGTTGAAATCATATGCTCCCAGTAATCCTCAAAGCAGGAGACAGCGCTCCGGTCAAGACCGGACCAGAAAGAGGGTTCAACGCAGGCGGCAATACCGGCTATCGCCATGTTATAATAATCATCCGTGGTTCTCACCATGGTATGGATATGAGGTTCAATCATGCGCATAATTTTTTCTCCTTGGCTGTTCGGAAAGGAAGCTTTTGGAGATAGGATAACGCTCTCCGGGCAGCTTCATCAGGATTATTGGTATAGGTGTATAATTCAACAGTAAGATACCCATCATATTCTGCTTGTTCAAGGGTCGAAATAATGGCGGGAAAATGCATATCTCCCAGCCCCGGAATAAGATGATAATGCTTACGGTGCCGGATGTCTTCCAAATGAATATGAAAAATTTTATCACCCAGCCGGGCAATAACATCTCTATGATCTTCACCCAGAACATGGCTGTGACCAAGATCAAGATTCGCCCCTAAAAAAGGTGAATCAAATTCCTCAAGAAAACAGGCCAGTTCATCGCAGGAAGAAATAAGCAGTCCCGGTTCATATTCAATGCCGATACCGATGGAAAAATTTTCAGCATATTTTACAAGCTCCTTCAGGGATGAACGGAGGTAAACAAGCGATTGCTCCGGCTCGATTCCGGGCAGCATACATCCTGAAGTCACACTGACGAAAGGAGCGCCCAGCTGATGAGCAATATCAATACATTTCCTGCTGTAATCAAGCCGCCACCTGCGGGCCGCATCATCAGGATTGGCCAGGGATGGTTCAAAAAGCGGCTCCCAGAATGATCTGCCATAATAACCCACCGCAGTGTTGGCATTGATATTAGTCACTGTAATTGCTGACTTTCGTACTAGCTCCCGCAAGCGCTGCAACTCATAATTCGAAAACGTGGGAGGGAAAATATGAGGGCTGTCAGCCAGCAATTCCAGCCCCTGATAACCGACAGCGGCAATCCTTTCCACGGCGGTAAAAACAGAATGCCTGGTATAAGCATTGGTGCTGAAAGATAATTTCACTTACAGTCCCCGATGAATTATTTCGAGAATAATGACTGCGTAAGAGGTGACAAGAACAGGATCTCTCTCCCACCATCTGCCGTTTTCATTCATCCAGAAGCCCTCACCATTTTGCCGGTTTAAAAGATTCAAGGCAAGATCATGCCGCCAGTTCACCTTTTTTCCGTCCGGCAGAACGAGTTCATTAATACCGCCGGCCGCCAGAGCTTTTGCCATGGTATGGTAATAATAATAAAGACCCTGCTGCCCCATGCCGGGATTTTCGGCTAAAGTATAATTTTTCTGCAGCCAGTCGAGAACAGCAACCACCCTGGGGTCATCTTTTTTCAAATCAGCATAGATATAGCTGAGCAGCCCGGCATAACTGATACTGCCGTAAGAGCGTAATGCCTTGCCGCCATTGGCCAATTCCATTTCACCAGCCTTGCTGTCGCCGGGAAAATAAACAAAGCCACCCTTGTTCTGCGGATCAGCGCTGGCCCACTTCTGGTCATTATAAGCAGGGAGATTCTGGCAGCGTTCGATAAACTTGATCGCCGCCTGCCAGTTAAGTTCTTTATTTTCTTCAGGATGACCAGTGTCCTGGACAAGGTGTCTGGTGTAATAGATTGATTCCAGGGCAAACATGGTGTTGGACATATCTGAATGCTTATATCGTCCGCCATAACCTACACCCCCGTCAAAGACATTATCGGTTGCCCCCTTTTTACCAAAATCATCCTGCAGGCCAACCTCAAAATTTCTGGCTTTGCGGATAATTGGTTCAAAGGAAGGATTAGCGGCCATAAGCAGTGCCATCAGCGAGACCGAGGTGTTATAATTGGCCATCTCCTGGACATAAATGCCACCGTCAGGTTTAACGCATTTCAGTAAATAATTATAACCGTTATGAACAAAATCAGGAGGATTTGACCTGACCCGCCCCGTGGGTTCACCCATATAGGCGGTAAGAACCAGACCGGTCAGGGCTGGATGATCAGGCTGAGACCAGTAACCGCCCTGAGCCTGGTTTTTCCCCAGCCAGCTCAACCCCCTTTCAATGGCATGCTGAACTTCATTTTTCAGCGAATAGTCAGG
>JANTGB010000028.1 GCA_024763115.1 Desulfobulbaceae bacterium
TGCCGTAGATTTTCGTGATCAGACTGGTGCAGCATACTGGTGCTATGTAAGCCAGGCTGATCGCGGAAATATGCGGTGCCCTGTGAGTAGTTACCATTAAAGATTATCAGGAAGCTGCGCCACAAAATATCTGATCTCATCACGCACCTGTCTATAGTATGTCAGTGCCTCTTTTTCATTTGCGGCTCCTGTTGCCAGCCGTGGCGGATCGTCAAAACCATGATGGATGATTCGGGCCCTGCCTGGAAAGAGCGGGCAGGATTCGTGGGCATGATCACAGACCGTGATAACATAGTCGAAGTCTTGTTCCGGCAGTTCAGTAATCAGCTTTGAGCGTTGCCCGGAAATATCCACCCCTGCCTCAGACATAACCTTGACGGCAAGCGGATTTAATCCATGTTTTTCAATGCCGGCCGACCAGGCGTTAATCACGTCACCCTTCAGGTGTCGGGCCCATCCTTCAGCCATCTGGCTGCGGCAGGAGTTTCCGGTGCAGAGAAAAAGGATTGCAATTTTTGCTTTTTTTATGAGCTTAACCATTCTTCAACTTCTGCCTGCCGGGGGACATTGCCCACGCATTTTACCTCATCGTCAATGACCACTGCCGGGGTGGAAAAGATACCGAGTTTTGCCATTTCCTGGAAATCAGTTATCTTGGAGATGGTTGCCTCAATACCTTTGGCGGCAACGGCCGCCTCGACAATTTTCTGTGTTTTTTCACAGTTGGCACATCCGGGGCCGCATATTTTTATTTCCATCTTTTTTCTCCTGTTTTGAATTGTAGCCGAAGAGACTTCCAGGCATCGGAAGACTCTGTTCAAATAATAAAATTGAACAGAAAACCGGTAAATAGTATCCCGCTGCCGACAACCCCGATAAAAACAGCAATCAGTTTCGGTTTGAGAACCTTGCGCAGAATAACCATCTCGGGCAGAGACAGGGCGATGACACTCATCATAAAGGCCAGAACCGTACCGAGCGCGGCCCCTTTGCCCAGGAGTGCTTCCACTACCGGGATAATCCCTGCGGCATTGGAATACATGGGAATGCCGACCAGAACTGCCGCCGGTACAGACCACCAGACATCTTTGCCCATGATGGAGGCCATAAATGTCTCAGGTACATAACCGTGAATGGCAGCCCCAACCCCGATTCCCGCAATCACGTAGACCCAGACCTTGCCGACGATATCACGGACGGCTTCCCTGCCGTGGTTGACCCGGTCGGCCCAGCTTAGTTTTTTTTCAATAACAACAGCCTCAGCAGACCGTATCTCCGTCACCCAGTCTTCAATCCAGCTTTCCAGCTTCAGGCGGCCGATGACCCAGCCTGCCACCATTGCAACGGCAAGACCTGTAGTCAGGTAAATTGCGGCAATTTTCCAACCCAGGAGGCCGAAGAGGAGCACCAGGGCGATTTCATTGACCATGGGGGCCGCAATAAGAAAAGAAAATGTCACGCCGAGAGGTACCCCGGCCTGAACAAAACCCAGGAAAAGGGGGACTGCGGAACAGGAGCAGAACGGGGTGACAATGCCAAGAAGAGCAGCCATAACATTGCCGGCGGTCTCCCGTTTTCCGGCCAGATATTTACGGGTTCGTTCCTGGGTGAAAAACGAGCGGATCATTCCGACAATAAATACAATCAGGGTCAACAGCATCATTACCTTTGGTGTTTCATAGACAAAAAACTGGATTGTCTCCCCCGGATGCCCACCCTTTTCCAGACCAAGCAGATGATATGAAAAAAAGTGTGAAAAAGGTAACAGCTGGTTATAAACGACATACCAGGCAACAAGACCGAGCAGCCCCAGACCAACCTGCAAAGCGGTTATTTTTTTGCTCTTGGTAACCGAACTGTCTGAACAGCAGGTAGTGCCGTCTCCACAACACTTTATCGGCTTTATAGGTTCCATTATATGTTCCTCTGATAGTTTATATCAGGCAGCGCAGCTTCTTTCCCGATCCACCTGGGGTAACCTGGCCTTCATTTCCTGGAGCAGCGGCTCCTCAGTCAGCCAGTCTTTGAGATTTTCAAGCATAACTCCGGCGTAGTCGGACTCTTCCCCTTTGGTTAACCGGTAAATAATCCATGACCCTTTCTTGTGATAGTCTACCAGACCGGCCTCTTCCAAAACCTTCATGTGTTTGGAAACTGTTGACTGGGCCAGCCCGACAAGCTCTCGAAGTTCACAGACACAGAGATTTTTTTGTTCAAGGATCTTAATAATTCTGACTCGATTCGGATCAGACAAGGCCTTCATAACACGGATAAACTGTTTCATATACGTCCCCTCCCGGATGGGATGGTTTGTTTAATTACTATATCGCCATATGACTATATATAATCAGGCCGACGTTCAATGTCAATCTTTTATTTTTTGGTAACTGCTCACAGGCCACCGCATATTCGGAGTCGAAGTTTATGCCCTGTTTTTTAGGGTGCTTACCTGCGCGATCAGCCTGTCTTACATAGCGCCGGTATGCTGCGCCGGCCTGATCACGAAAATCTATCGGAGTCTGCGCTTACCTGGAGTCTCCCTCCGGTCGCTTACCTGCACCCTGCAGGCAAGCGCAGACTCCGAGCAGTTACAAATACTCCAGTTTGCACTCATTAGGCGCTTACCCCATGAGTAGTTATATTTTATGAACGAAAAATATTATCCAGCCAATATTTTGTATAAAAAAATCATAATATCCAGATAAATATGATATTATTTTTGTGGGATATTTTAATCTTGCCGGTACCCTGTTGCAAAAGTCCTGACTTGTTTATCGGCAATTTTTTTTTAGTGAGCCCTGATAACCCTGAGGTTTTCTTCCACTTTAGTGGGTTAGGAGGTTGTCCGAGAATAGGCATTTTTTCTCGAATTAAGGCATTTGTTAAAAATAAGCACAGCCATATAGTTGATATCTCGGAGTCTCGTGCCTTGCTTTCCGGAGCATTATTTTTGACAAATAACACAACACAGAGCTGGGAAAAAGGGCATTCTCGGACAGCCTCCTAGTGTAGGCGCACACTACATAGGATCGGCTTTAATCTGCAAAAATTTCAGGTGCCCTGTAAACAGTTACAGTTATGGTGGTTAGCGAAATTTAAGCGCTTACCCGGTGAGTAGTTACTTATAGAATATGTAACTGTTCAGCTGCGCTTCATCTGCGTCCGATCAGGCTGTCTTACATAACGCCGGTAAGCTGCAACTGCCTGATCGAACACATCTAAAGCGTATCTGAATAGGAGCAAAGCGCCGTCATATAGTAGGTTTTTAGTAATTTTTTACACTTTGCTGAATAGCTGCTAAAATATAAAAATGTCTGATTCAGAAGCAAAAGCAACCCTTGAACTTATAACCCAGAAAGAGAAGAAAAATTTCTGGGAGCTTACTGGGAAGAATACCTTTCGTTTGGGCCGGGGAAAAACCAATGAGGTTGTCCTGCCTTTTTCCTGGGTTTCCCGCCGGCATGCCATGCTGCAAAGGGAGGGGATCGGGTTTTTCAATATAATCGATCTGGGCAGCTCAAACGGCACCCTGGTTAACGATCGACGTATTTATACGCCAACCCGCCTTAATAATAATGACCAGGTAAAAGTCGGTGATTCCATTCTGGTTTTCCACCAGGATACAGCAGAGCAAACCGCTGATGAAAATACGGAAGATGATCTGGAAGACGCTACCGTGGCTTTTCTTCAGACCGAACTGGTTACCATCCTGGTCTGTGATATCAGGAGTTACACCACCCTGTCCGAGGAACTGGGACATAAACAAATTTCTCAGCTTCTCAGCTACTGGACCAGAAAAGTAAGCAGTATTGTTAAAAAAAATAACGGTCAGGTAGATAAATTTATCGGTGACGCCGTTATGGCGGTCTGGAAGGAAACTCCTGACTGCGCCAATATTCTGCAGGCCCTGAAAACCGCTGTTGAAGTATGTGTTTTCAGCCGCAAACTGGGTAAGAAAATCCCATTTCTGCAACGGGAACTGAATATAGGCGCGGCCCTGAATACCGGAGAGGCGGTCAGGGGAAACATGGGAGAGGGGGGCCAGCGCGAATACACGGTTGTCGGCGACGTGGTAAACGTTACTTTCCGCCTGGAAGATATGACCATACCTGGCGAATTCGATGTTATTATCGGCGATTATTCATTTAACCATCTGCCTGATGCCTCTTCCTGCTTCAAACCGAGAAAATACATGGTTAAAGGCAAAACAGAAGAAGTAAAGGCCCATGGTTGTACATTTAAGGATCTTTACAAATATTTAAAAATCATGCTTGCGGCAAAATAATTATTTTCTGTCTTGAAATTATTCAGCTAGGGTTGAAAAACCGCCCTAACCATGGCCCTGTAACTGAATAGTTACTCAGTCATAAAGGAGAACGATATGCCGAAATGGAGTCTGACTTTAAACAACAAAATTATTAAAAATTTCATTATTAATCCCGGGAAAAAACTGGTCATCGGCCGGGGCAGTGATGCGGATGTGGTGATCGATAATACTGCGGTTTCCCGTCATCACACGGCCTTTGCGCTGAGGGGCAAAGATTATTTTATTGAAGATCTGGGCAGCCTGAACGGCACCTTTGTCAACGGTCAAAAGATAACCCGGCAAACAAAGCTTGGTGACAAAGATGTTATCCAGATAGGCAAGTTCAAATTAATTCCGGCCGAGCAGACTGATAAGAGCGCCGCAGTATCAAAGAGCAGCGCCATGGATCTGGACATGGATGAAGAAACCGTCTTTGTCGCCCGGAAAAAACAGCCGGCCCCGATAGCGGAAACAACAGGCGGGCCGACCCTTACCGTGATAAGCGGCAATGGCCGGCCCCAAACCATCAGCCTCGGCGGGCGCAGTTCAATAAAAATCGGCAAGGACAACAGTTGTGATCTGGTAATAACCGGGTGGTTTATCGCTAAAGCTCAATGTTATATCATCAACCGTGATAACAAAAATTTTATTGTTCCCCAGAAAAGCTGGAGCGCCACCAAGTTGAACAATCAAAAAATAACAACGGAAAAAGTGTTAAACAAGGGGGATATTATTGCCGTTAAAAATCACCAGATTCGCTTTGAATAACAGGCTGCCTGTAACTCACTAATGTTGACTCGTTTTTTTAATAAAGGGAAGCCTAAAAGCTCCCCCGTCCCGGCATCATCACCTGAAGCTGAAGAGCAGACCGTTATGCTTGAAGGTTCCCAGGCCGGGTCGCCCGAGATAACGGAATGGCAGCCCGGCGATGTTATAAACGGCCGCTACCGGGTGGAAGCGGTTTTTGCCGGGGCCATGGGTAAGGTTTACATTTCCGAACATCCGGGCTGGAAAATAAAAATGGCAATCAAGGCTCCCCGGCCCGAGGTGCTTGCCGACCGGGAAGGGATAAAACGTATTCTGGCAGAGGCTAACGGCTGGATCAAGCTTGGCCTTCATCCCAATATAGCCACCTGTTATTATGTCCGTAATATCAACAAGGTTCCTTACCTGTTTATCGAATTTGTCAATGGCGGCACCCTGGACGAGTGGATCAGGGCGGGAAGATGCCGGGATTTCCGCACTGCTCTTTCCCTGGCTGTCCAGTTTTGTAACGGCATGGAGTATACCCATTCCAAGGGGATAATTCATCGTGATATAAAACCACAGAATATTTTGATCAGCAAAACAGGAATCCTGAAAATTACTGATTTCGGTATTATTCGCAGCCTGGACGATAAAACCAGGGATAAGGTTTCAGGTGAGTCCCCAAAAAACAGTAACGGAGAAGATACGGTGGGATTTCGCGGCACCCCCAAATATGCCTCGCCCGAACAGCTGCGCAGTACCCATGATGTTGACTTCCGGACGGATATTTTTTCTTTTGGCGTCTGTTTATGGCTGATGTTCTGTTACAAGCGGCCATATCTTAGAAATGTCGAAGGCGGTGAACTTGATCCCAGCCCCAATGATCCGGCGATTGCTCTGCCTGAATCTCTTAAAGACCTGCTCGTCAAATCAGTAGCCTATGATAAAAAAGATCGTTACGCGGATTTTGCCGAACTGCGTGCCGCCTTGAACGAGGTACACCAGGAACTTTTCCATGTTGCCTCACCCTATGCCCTGATGCCTCATTTTGATCTGCAGGCGGAAAGTTTTAATAACCGGGCCGTGTCCCTGGCTGAACTCGGCAAAATAAAACAGGCCGGATTGCTGATTAACCGGGCTTTGGACATTAATGATCTCCTGCCCGAGGCAATCAGTAATTTTATTATTCTCAAGTGGCGGACAACCGAGGAAAAAGCCGAACGGATTAAAAGCCTGATTGTTGCGACCAAAAAAAGATTGCCGGAAACAAGGCTGCTGTATGAGCTGGAAACCGAGGTTAAAAAATATATTACCGCTAAAGGGGATAAGAAAAGCCGTCATGTCACGCCCCAGCTTTTGCTCTGTATTCCGAAATCGCCCATGGAAATTTTTCAGCAGGGGCAGTTGCTGCAGTCCGTCCAGCAAAATGTGCTTGATCTACTGCAAAATAATAAATTTGCCGACTGCTATGAAACATTAATAAGATCATGGGAGCATAACCATTTTACCAGGGACAAAATCTTTAATAAAACCTATGAACGTCTACTGGAAAAAGGGCGTAAGATTAAAGCCATTGCCGGTCAGCGCATATTCACCCATCCCGGTTTTGGTTCGCCGGTCAGCCTGCTTGGTTACCTGCCGGCCCGAAAACAGATTATCTCAATCAGTCCGGATAAGCGTATCCTGCTGCGGCAACTGGGAACCCGTAAAAAAATAAAACTTCTGGCTCAGGCTAAAGGAAATATTCTTTCTCTGGCAACCGACCTGGTTGGTAACCGGATTGCCGTTGGCCTGGAAAACGGTTCCCTTGTCATCTATGAGTTGCAGAGCGGCAGACAAAACATATTGGCGGATAGTGGGGCGCCGGTCTCCAGTCTGGATTTTGCGCCGGACGGTAACCGGCTGGCTGCTGGTAACAGGAACGGCAAGATAAAAATTTACAATCTGCTGAATCGTAAAAGTAAAGAACTTAATGCGGAAGAGGGCGGCAGTGTAGATTCGCTGTTAATTATTAATAACAATCTCGATATGGTAAGTGGCAGTGAGGATGGCGTTATCCGGCTCTGGATGGAAGGCGAAAAGGATTTTGTCCGTTCGATTGATGCCCATGTTATGCCGGTAAAGTCTCTTTCCGCCACTCCGGACGGCAGGCTGTTTGCCTCTACCGGCCCGGATAGAATGGTGCGGATATGGGATCAGTTGAGCGGCTTATGCAAACATTCTATCCCGGCCCATAGTGACGATGTTACTGATGCCCTGCTTATGGAGGATGGTCAAAGTCTGATTACCTCATCTGCAAATGATATAATTAAGGTCTGGGATTTAAAAACCGGTGATCATCAGCTTACCCTTGATGGCCGGGGGGGAGGAATTACCTGTCTGTGTCGGGGCCCTCGTCCCCATACCTTTCTGGCCGGCAGACAGGATGGAGCTATTGTGCTCTGGATGATTATATATCAAATGGATTTATCCTGAAGGTTCTTGTATGTGGAATTTTATTAAAAAATTATTTGGCCGGGGGCAGATCGGAATTTCCTGTTTTGGCCGCACTGATACCGGGCTGGTTCGCAAAAAGAATGAAGATAATTTCTGCATCCTGGCCAAGAGAAAATTTTTTGTAGTTGCCGATGGCATGGGAGGCCATAAGGGTGGCGAGGTGGCGAGCCGGCTGGCGGTTGAAAGCCTGGTGGAAATTTTCAGCCCGGAAACCGTCCTGGCAATCAGCGGCAATCCTGAAGAAATAAGGCACACCATGCTGAACAGCTTCAGGCGCTGCAACAAAACCGTTATGGATCAGGCGGAAGCTGATGAAAAACTTAAAGGCATGGGCTCCACCCTGATCGCCTGCCTGATTGATAGTAACACAGCTTATGTCTGTCATGTCGGCGATGTCAGGTGTTATCTGCTCAGTAGCGCCGGAATGACCCGGATAACCAAAGATCATTCAGTTGTTGCGGAACAGGCCGAAACTGGGGCACCGGAAAATTCGCCCAGGGTTTCGAGAAGCGTAGTTACCAGGGCTATCGGCTTTCCCTTTGTCCAGGAGCCTGATTTTAATATTATTCCCCTGCAGAGAGATGATAAAATCCTGCTTTGCTCTGATGGGCTGTGGTCAATGGTAAGCGATGAAGATATAGAAGAAATTATCCGGCAGGCGGAAACGGCAGAAGATGCCTGTGATGTTCTGGTGAGCCGGGCCAACCAGGCAGGTGGGAAGGATAATATTACGGCTGTGATTGTTTTTTGTTAGACTTGTCGAGCTTGAGCCACAATTTTTCCATGGCCCGGCGAACTTCTTTATTTTCTACGGAACTGAACAGTTTTTTCATTTGAACTTTTTTTTCAGGATCGATTTTATATTTTCTTGATACCGGCGTGGGCTCAGGTTCGGGAAGAGGGCGATCCAGAGAAGAATCAATGCTGAACCTGATATCCTCGATAGATGTATCAATATTCCGGTTGATTTGCTCAAGAAGCATGATTTTCTGAAACTGCAGTTGCTGAATCCAGACCGAATCAGAGACATTAATCCATAAAACCTTGCCCCTGATTACCTGGGGCTGGGCATGATGAGCAATTTCCGGCCCGACCAGCTGATCCCAGATTAAAAAAATCCTGTTCCGGTTAATTTGTTTTTTCCAGCCCTTTTTCTGAATCAGCTCGCTGAGGAGAGAGGAGACGGGGACTGGTTTTTTTTTCTGTTTCATGGCATTGATAATAATCAATTATTGCTGCTTTGTTAATAACTCATTATACTCGCAGCGAAATGAAATTCAAGTTAGGGAGTTTAGCGAAGTTAAGTCGCTTACCCCGTGAGCAGTTACGGTTCTATAGCTTCGGGTCATTGTTGCTTCCCGGTCTGTCTGATCATTAAAATTATACAAGGAGTTATATCGTGGGTTTTCGCTGCGGCATTGTTGGTCTGCCCAATGTGGGCAAATCTACAATTTTTAATGCCATGACCTCTGCCGGCATAGAATCGGCCAATTATCCCTTTTGCACCATTGAGCCCAATGTGGGCATGGTGCCGATGCCTGATTCCCGCCTGGACAAACTGGCTGATATGGTGAATACAAAAAATAAGGTAAACGCCCAGATGGAATTTGTCGATATCGCCGGGCTGGTCAGCGGTGCCAGCAAGGGAGAGGGGTTGGGCAATCAGTTTCTCGGGCATATCCGCCAGGTTGATGCCATTGCCCATGTGGTGCGCTGTTTTGAGGATTCCAACATAGTGCATGTTGACGGCAATATTGATCCCCTGCGGGATCGGGAAATAATCAATACCGAACTTATCCTGGCCGATCTTGACACGGTTTCCCGCCGCCTGATTAAGACCAGATCACAGGCAAAGTCAGGCGACAAATTCTTCAAGGCCCAGGTGGCGGTATTGGAGGAACTGGAAAATTTATTAAATGACGGCCGGCCGGCCCGCCTGCTGGATTTGGATGAGATGGGTCGCAAACTGCTTCAAGAGCTTTGCCTGCTCACGGCCAAACCCGTACTCTATGTGGCCAATGTCCGGGAAGAGGATATTGCCCATGGTAACCAGTGGGTTAAGCAGCTTGAAAGCGTGGCCGGGGAAGAAAATTCCCCGGTGGTTATAATTTCCGGGGCCATTGAGGAGGAACTCAGTACTCTTTCTCCGGAAGAGCAGATGGATTTTTTAATTGATATGGGCATGAAGGAATCCGGTCTTAACCGCTTGATTACCGCAGGATACGAATTACTCGGCCTGATTAATTTTTTTACCGTAGGTGAAAAGGAAACCAGGGCCTGGACCATTAAAAAGGGTACTCTCGCTCCAGCGGCAGCCGGAGTAATTCATACGGATTTTGAACGCGGATTTATCAAGGTTGAAGTAATATCTTATGATGATTATATCGCCTGTAATGGTGAGGCCGGAGCCAAAGAAAAAGGTCTTTTACGCCTTGAGGGCAAAGAGTATGTTGTTAAGGATGGTGATTGCGTTAATTTCAGATTTAATGTTTAAGTGGTTAACAAAGTTAGGGCGCTTACCCCATGAGTAGTTACTGTTTAAGGATAAAAAACATGAACGATAAACAAAGACTTAAGGAAATCATTCTGGAAAAATCATACCGCAAGGGGAAATTCAAACTTTCATCCGGGCGGGAATCGGATTTTTATATTGACGGCAAGCAGACGACCCTTTCAGCGGAAGGAGCTTATCTCTGCGGCAGGCTGATCTTTGCTCTTATTAAAAATCATCCGGCCGAAATCGGCGCAGTAGGTGGAATGACCCTGGGAGCCGATCCCCTGGTCACCGCCGCCTCGATGATAAGTTTTCTGGAAGAAGAGCCGATTCCGGCCTTTATCGTCAGAAAGGAATCAAAGGGCCATGGAACCGAGGCCTATATTGAAGGACAGAAAAACATGGAGCCGGGTTGCAACGTGACCCTGCTTGAAGATGTGGTTACAACCGGCGGCACCCTGTTTCAGGTTATTGAACGGGTCGCGGCCCAGGGCTTTAAGGTGGCGCAGATTATCACGGTTGTCGACCGCCGGGAAGGCGGGGCCGAGGCCCTGGCCGCTAAGGGATATAAACTGGAAACGCTCTTTACCAGGGAAGAGCTGCTGGCTCCCTGATGGAATTTTAAGGAATTTTTGCCGATGCAATGCAAAAAATGTAAGGGAAAACTTGAGGTGGCCCGCAGCTGCCGGCGGGTAAGGCTGCGCTGCCGTAAATGCGGCACAGAATACCGGATTCATGAAGTAGCCGGTGATCTTGACGAGGAGACCGAGGCTGTTCTGGAACAGTATACAGTGCTTATTTATGACTGAGTTAAAAAGAAATTTTGTCCGCTTTTTCTACCATTCAAGCCGCAAAGTATTATCAAGCGGATCAACTTTAGCCAGTTTGAGCCTGATGACATCACCGGGTTCAATATCAGCCCCACGAACCAGGGGCAGATCGGTCTCCAGCAGCACATCCTTTATTACTACCCTGATTCTCCGGGTCTGAATATCAACGACAATGACGGAAAACCGCTCACCAATCCGCTGGGCCAGATAGCGTAAAATCCAGTAACGGTGCCGGGCCTGGCGGACAAAATTGGCCCTTGACAGACTGTGAATGATTTTGGCCATATAATCCTTACAGTCAGATTGAGAAAAAAGCTGGCCCCTGCCCTGTAAAACATTGACCAATTGATGTTCGATAATCAGATCAAGCAGTCGCCTTATAGGCGAGGTTACTGTTGTATACTGGGGAACACCCACTCCGCTGTGCCGTCTGGGTTTGATCAGCAGTTCTCCCCTGGAGAGATACTTGCGCTGCCGAAAATTAAGAAAAAGATCCTTTTCCACCCCCTGGTAAAGACGTTTGCGCGGCGGTTCCTGACAGCGATACAGGCCGGGAATCTCCCGGTCACAGAGATATTGACCGGCCAGGGTATTGGCCAGGATCATAAACTCCGCCACCAGGGTACGGGCCGGGGTGTCAACATCATTTATATTCACCTGAATCTGCTCACCGATTGTAATATTAACATCGGGAATGGGTAGCAGCAGGGCGCCATTTGCCAATCGATTCAGCTGCAGGGTCAGACTGAGCCGGGCCAGGTTCTTTAACTCTTCATCCCTAGCAATCATTTCTCCTGCTTCATCATAGGTTAAGCGGCGTTTAACGGTAACCACGCTGCGGCAAAGTTCAAACTCCAGGACTTCACCCCCGGCTGAGAGTAAAACCATGAAGCTGATGGCCGGCCGGGGTTTATCTTTAAGCAGGCTGCATACCCCCTGGGACAGGGACTCGGGCAGCATGGGAATCTGCCCTTCAGGAAAATAAATCGAGGTGCCCCGCTCCAGGGCTTCATTAAACAGCGGAGAATCAACCGGAACCCATGGGGTTACATCGGCAATATGAATACCGACCAGAAAACCGTTGTCCCGTTTTTCAATATGAAGGGCGTCGTCAAAATCCCTGGTGTCGGCCCCGTCAATAGTCAATAACTCAAGATGACGCAAATCCCGGCGCCCTTCAGCCGGCAGTTCATCAGCAGATGGTTCAACAACCTCGGCCTGTTTAAGGGCGGCAGGAGAAAATTCAATCGGCAGTTCCTTTTTGAGCAGGGGAATATTTTCATCTTCATCCCAGACCCCGGCCGCCACCAGTAGATGAAAGGGGTCATGAGGCCTGGTCAGCCGGGCCCGTTTTAACAGTTCTCTGGTAACTGAACTTTCCGCCGCCTCATTGCCATGCAGAAAATAATCAGCCAGCAGGGCCAGACATTTTTCCCGCTCCGGCCACTCGCCGATGTTTTCCCCTCTGCTCAGGTTCTGCAGGGCCCGGGCCCCGCTATCCAGTAATTTTTCCCTGGCTTTTTCCCTGGCCGCCTTTTCTTTAAGCTGTTCCACCACGTCCACAGAATGCACCAGGATTTTTCCTTCCCGGTATTTAAAAAAAAGACGATCAATAAACACACAACGCAAAAAAGCCGCCACATGATCATCAGTAACGTCGCCGGCAAAGGAAAGTTCAGCCAGGAACTCAGGGGCAAAGGCGGAATCATTCTCTTCAACCGCCAGTTCCCAGATTTCAGCCAGGTTTACCAGCTGCATTAAATCCTGCCGTTGCTTCGCGGTTTCCTGCAGCAGCCGCTGAACATCTTCTCTGGTAAGTTCTACTGGAAAATGCCGGCCGCTTTGATGAACAATTCTGGCCAGGGGAAGATTCATTTCCCGGCCATTCCGGTTAATTATCCGCAACCGTTTGCCGTTATCCTCGGTTACCAGGCCGCAGATAAAGCGGGATTGATCAATATATTCTATAATTTTACCTTGCAAAGTCATGGATATTCCTTTTGCCGATATAAGGGAGTGAAGAACATAAATTTTTATATACTTAAATTTTCCCCTTCATGTTATTCCTTAGTTAAAGTTATTTTGTAACTACTCATGGGGGAAGCGCTATAACTTCGCTAACCCCTGTAATTGTAACTGGTTACAGGGTGCCGTAGATTTTCGTGATCAGGTCGGCG
>JANTGB010000029.1 GCA_024763115.1 Desulfobulbaceae bacterium
GCTATGTAAGACAGGCTGATCGCGGAGGTAAGCACCCTTAAAAACAGGGCATAAACTTCGACTCCGAATATGCGGTGCCCTGTGAGCAGTTACGATTACAGAAAGTCAGCTGCCACAGCCGCCAGATTACTGCGCACGCTTTTGGTTAAGGTTATATGTCCATGAATTTCCAGCCCCTTTAAACGTTCAACCGTATAGGTCAGGCCGTTACTGCTAGAATCAAGATAGGGATTGTCTATCTGGTAAGGATCGCCGGTCAGAACCATCTTGGTCCCCTCCCCGGCCCGGCTGATTACGGTTTTAACCTCATGCGGGGTAAGATTCTGCGCCTCGTCGACAATTACATACTGTTCCGGAATGGAACGACCGCGGATATAGGTCAGGGCCTCCATTTCCACCACATTATCGCGCAAAAGTTTGTCTACCTTTTGGCGGACGGAATCCTCATCTTCCTGATTACGTTTGTTGCCGGCAAGAATATAGGTCAGATTATCAAAAATAGGCTGCATCCAATGGGCAAGTTTTTCATCCTTGTCACCCGGCATATAACCCAGATCATTACCCATGGGAATAATAGGTCTGGAAACCAGAATCCGTTGATATCTTGCGTTGCCGAGAACCTCTTCCAGTCCGGCTGCCAGGGCCAGCAGGGTCTTGCCGGTTCCGGCCTGCCCCACCAGGGTGACAATCTGGACGTTTGGATCAAGAAGCAGCTCAAAGGCCATGCGCTGTTCCTTGCTGCGGGAACGAATCTGCCAGGCCTGATCTCTATGGGGATTCAAACGGACTAATTTTTCCGTACCAAGCGCCCTGGTCAGGGCCGTATGTTTGGGGTCAGCCTCATCTTTAAGCAGGACAAATTCATTGGGAATAAGCTCAAGTCCCTCTCCGCTCAGTTCATTGTTCTGAAAAAATTCATCAATAACCGGACTCGCCACCACAAGTTCCCGCTGCCCGGTAAAAAGTTCATCAAAATTAATCTTCTGCTTCTCAAAATCCATAACCTCAATGCCCAGGGCATCAGCCTTGAGCCGGGCATTAATATCCTTGGAAACAAATATGACCTTTTTACCCTGATCAAAAATGGTATAGGCTACGGCCAGGATGCGGTTATCAGCCACTTTTAAATCAAGTCCGGGATTTTTTATGTCACGACTATCGGCAAAAATTTTCAAAATACCGCCGTTTTCCATGTCCACTCCATGGGACAGGTGGCCCTGTTCCCGCAAATGATCCAGTTCCCGGATAACCCGCCGGGCGTTACGGCCTAATTCATCATTACGCGACTTAAAACCGTCAAGTTCCTCAATAACCGTCATGGGCAGGACAACGATATTATCGGAAAAGGCCTTGATGGAATCGGCATTATGGAGCAGAACGTTTGTATCAACAACGAAATATTTTCTCATTATAATCCTCTAACACATAAAAAAAACGGCCTTTCTGGGTAAAATGTTTATACCGAAAAAATATTTGCCTATAATATTGTAAAAAGTCTTAACTCACCATGAAGCTCATGAAGAGCATTAAGATAACATGCTGAATCATGTTTTTTTCGTATCCTTCATGCGCTTCATGATAAAACAGGTTCTTAGGAAGCCATTATTATTGCCGGAAGCGGAAAACGGTTTCAGGATTCAACAATTATATCAGCAAAAACTGCAGAAAAAAGCTGTTGAAAGTCGTTCAGCAGGGGGATCATTACCTCACGCATGGAAGGATCGGCGCCTTTGGAAGTACGCAGCCTGAACATGTGATGCCACTGGTTAAGATTGGCATAGACAATCAGTTCGGTTTTGCAGGAGTTGGGCAGAACCGTACGGGCGGCCTGAGGGGTGGAATTTTTCAGCAGATCAAGATAAATTTTTTCGGTATCCGCCATGGCCTTTTGCCATAGTTTATATTCCGGGCTCTCTTCTTTATAAAAAAGAGGTTTGATAAAAGTAACCTGGTTACCAAACTTACTGTCACTGTAACGGCAGTAACGCTGACTTTCCTGGAGAAAGCCGCAGGGCCGATGTCGTACCATTTCATGGGTTACAGCCCGGTTGACAATAAATTTAACCGCAATAAAACGATGACTTGCCAGGAGATCAGGCGGGAATTTTTCCACTTCATCCAGGGCAATTTTTTCAACCATAATCCCGTTTTCCGGCGCAATTCCCTCTGCCGGAACAAGATCTTCAAAGAAAAGCGGATGACGTTTAAACAGGAAAGCAGCCAGGCCGCGAATTATTTTTACATCCGGATTAAAAAGATATAACTCCCGAAATGCCCGAACCGAGCCGCTGATCAACAGAGAATCTTCACTTTCGTTAATGTGGAGATAGCGGGGCATAACCTTGTACAGGCCAAGAGCGTCATTTTTATCCGCAAGGGAAACTTTAAGGGTCAGCACGGCCATTTCCGCCACCGAGTTATGGCCATGTTTTAATATTTTTCTGATAAAAACCGGGGCGGAATCCTCGGTTATCAAATTTTCACTTTTGTAGCAAAGCCTGCCGCAGCGTTCTATGCGGACAGCCAGGCTCTGTTGATCAAGATCATGAAGAATTATGTATGACGGAGAAATTTCAATCATGGCCGTACCTTTGAATCTATTATTTATGTCTTTGCTGCCGGAAGGGAGACATCTCTCGCAGATTGGCAATTATCGGCGGCAGTTTTTCCAGAATAAAATCCACTTCATCCTCATTGTTATAGACGCTCAGGCTGAACCGGATAGAGCCGTGGGCCGCAGTAAAGGGCACCCCCATGGCCCGCAGGACATGAGATGGTTCCAGGGAGCCGGATGTGCAGGCTGAACCGGATGAAGCGCAGATATTATAGCGGTCAAGATGCAGGAGAATGGCCTCACCCTCGACATATTCAAAACTGACATTAGTGGTATTGGGAAGGCGCGCGGTTTTGTGACCGTTCAAGATAGAATTGGGAATTTTTTCCAGCAGACCGTTTTCCAGCTTATCCCGCAGTTGTTTTACCGTAGTGTTTTCCCTGTCAATATGGCGGGCCGCCAGTTCACAGGCCTTGCCCAGGCCGATAATAGAGGTCACATTTTCCGTGCCGCCCCTGCGGCCGTGTTCCTGGTGTCCGCCGATAAGGAAAGGGAAATAGGGCGTGCCTTTTCTGACATAAAGGACACCTATTCCCTTGGGAGCATGAAGTTTATGGCCGGACAGGGAAAGAAAATCAACTGGAACGGCAGCAAGATCAATGGCGATCTTGCCCACGGCCTGCACTGCGTCGGTATGAAAAAGAATATTTCTTTCCCCGGCAATTTCCGCCATTTCTTTGATGGGGAAAATTACTCCTGTTTCATTGTTGGCCCACATGATGCTGACTATTGCCGTGTCATCGCTGAGGCTGTCCTCATATTGCTGCAGATCAACAGTGCCGTCGGCAGCAACCGGCAGCTGGGTTACCCGATGTTTATGACCGGTTAAAATATCAAGATTTTCACTGAGATTTTTAACAGCCGGGTGCTCTACTCTGGTAGTAACGATATGCCGTTTCTCCACATTGGACTGCAGGGCTGAAAGAATGGCGGTAGAGTCGCTTTCCGTGCCACAGCTGGTAAAGACAATTTCTTCAGGAGAACAATTAAGCAGGTCGGCAATTTTTTTTCTGGCTTCACCTATTTTTGCCTCAATCTGCCCCCCGAAAGAGTGCATACTGGAAGGATTACCATAAAGCTCGGAAAAATAAGGCAGCATTTCCTCCAGCACCTCGGGTGCCACTCTGGTGGTGGCATTATTATCCATATATATAATTTGTTTTTCCATCAGCAATTATCCATTGTTTTTTATTGACGATACTCTTCTACTATTAACGTATCAAGCACCTGTTCCCGCAGTTTCTTTTCCACATATTCTTTTAACGTGGTCTGGGATTTGGCGCAGCTGGCGCAGGTTCCCCGCAGGGAAACCAGGACATAATCACCGTCAACGTCAATTAATTCAATATTGCCGCCATCCTTTTTGAGAGTGGGTTTGATTTCCCTTTCCAGGACTTTTTCAATCTTTTTAATCTTTTCAATATTGGTCATCCGCCTGGGGCCGGACATGGGTATTGCCTGGAGCTTCTCCCCCCGGCTGGATTCGTTCAGCAATTCTAAAATTTTTTCTTCACATTTACCGCAGCCACCGCCCGCCTTGGTGAAATTGGTAACATCCTCAACGGTGCGCAGATTACTTTCGCTGATTGCCCGCCGAATTTCCACGTCGGTTACGCCAAAACATTCACAGACAATTTCACCCTCGGCCTGGGGCAGTTCCACCCCGCGATAATTGGCAATGGCCGCCTCCAGGGCTTCCCGGCCAAGCACTGAGCAATGCATTTTTTCCTTGGGCAGGCCTCCCAGGTAATCGGCAATATCCTCATTGGATATTTCAGAGGCCTCTTCCAGGGTCAAGCCTTTGATCATCTCGGTCAGGGCTGAAGACGAGGCAATGGCGCTGGCGCAGCCAAAGGTCTTGAAGCGGGCGTCAACTATTCTTTCATTATCATCCAGTTTAAAAGTCAATTTCAGGGCATCACCGCAGGCCAGCGATCCCACATCTCCCAAGCCGTCCGGTTTTTCAATCTCACCTACATTACGAGGATTGAGAAAATGCTCTTTAACCTTATCCGTATAGTCCCACATAAATAAAAGTCCCGTAAGATACATTAACAAGTAAAATTAGTAAAAATTAAGGCCGTTTTGCAAAAAACAGATTTTTAATTATTCATTTCAACCAAACAAAATTAATTAACATAATTTTCATCTTTCAACAACTCTAATCACCTGGTGAATTTGTCCTGGACTTTATGAAAATAATTAAACTCTATCCGGTTGCCCATCGACAAAGGCCATGAGAAAATTAATCGTCGCACCTGTGTCGGTTAAGCCGGATTTTCATCAGCTTGATTTGCCTGTTTTGTCGTTAGCTGAGCCAGGAAGCAATCGAGGCGAAAATTGCTTTTTGTTCTTCCGGCTCAAACCAGTGAATATCCTGATCCCGACGAAACCAGGTAAACTGGCGCTTGGCATAGCGCCTGGTATCACGGGCCAGCAGTTCAGCCGCCTTTTCCCGACTCCACTCCCCCTGGATAAATTTGACCATATGCTTATAGCCGATGGACTGCATGGCATTAAGCTCAGGGGAATACCCCAGAGCCAGCAGTTTTTTTACCTCGTCCTCCAGTCCGGCAGCGAGCATAATTGCAGTTCGTTTATTGATGCGTTGATAAAGAATTTCCCGCTCTCTGTGCAAACCGATCTTCAAGACTGTAAAATCAGGGTGTTTTTGCTGTTGTTCTTTCTTCTGACGGCAGAGATGGGTTGACCAGGGAATGTTGGTGGCCCGGAAAATTTCCAGGGCCCGGCAGAGACGCCGGCTGTCATGAGGGTGAATACGTTCAGCACTTTGAGGATCAATTTCCTGTAGTTTCGCATACAGCTTATAATTACCTTCTTCATGTAATTCTTTTCTTACCTCCTCTTTTATTTTTTTTACTACCGGCGGCAGGGAAAAAATACCTTCCAGCAACCCCTTAAGATAAAGCCCGGTACCTCCGATTAATAGAGGGATTTTCCGGCGGAAACAGATATCATCTATGGCCTGCCCGGCATCTTTTACAAAACGGGCTACATTGTATTCTTCATCAGGGTTTATATAGTCCAGGAGATGATGAGGAATTTTTTTTCTTTCCGCCGGGCTCGGCTTGGCTGTGCCGATATCCATGTGGCGGTAAATCTGCATGGAGTCCATGTTGATTATTTCACAGGAAAATTTTCGGGCTACAGCCAGTGAAAGATCGGTCTTGCCCACTGCCGTGGGGCCTATGATGACTATCAGCTTGATCGGCTTCGTTGATTGTATTGTTGATTGCATTGTATAGTTATGTTGTAATTTCAGTCGTCATTTTTTTAATAAAGAAAAACCGGTCGAATCTGCAGGATATTAAAAATACGTTCAGACAAGTTTATTTTGTGAAAAACCTGGAATTCTTAATTTTGTAACTTCTCCATTTATGGTAATGGTACCTGACCCACTAAAGTGGAAGAAAATCTCAGGGCTCTCAGGACTCTTTTCAGTACCCCCTCGGAGTCCGGCGCTTACCAGATGGATGAAAGTCCCTTAACAGTAGAGGCAATATAACAGCGCTTTGCTCCTATTCAGAGGTAAGCGAACGAAGTGAGACTCCGTGTGCTTAAGATGTGATCGACCAGGCTGTTGCAGCATACTGATGCTATGTGAGACAGCCTGATCGGACGCAGATGACGTGCAGCTGAATAGCTACCGTAATTTTATCATGTGAAAACAGAATGATTAGGTGTTATATTTCATATTATTGCAATATTTTTTTATATAATCATTAAAAAAATAGCCTTCATTAACTGATGATGATCGCCTGTAGACGACCTGATACACAATAGTTACGAGTAGTTAATTGCATACCGTTCCGGCTGTTCAAGATCGGCTACCGGAAAGCCGTTCAGCACGTTTTGTTGTTGACGTTTGGGAAACGGATGCGGCTTGTCGAAAAAGTCGATTCCGTAACGCCCCCCTGACGGCTTGCGGGGTCTTAAAACCGATAATCTCTTAGAGATATTTTAAAAAAACTATCATGAAGCAAATTTTCATTATAATTATTCTGGCTCTTTTTCTGCCCATTTCCGCTTCGGCTGCTGAAGACGGTAGCGTCTTTGTCGTAAAGTCGGCGCCGAGAACCGTGCGGCTTTATGGTTTTACCAATCCCGATGCAACCATGACCGTGGTCAGTGAGGTGAGCGGCAAATGTCTTGAGATTATGGCTGATGTCGGCGACAGGATCGCCCGGGACGGTTTATTTGCCCGAATTGATCCGACCTTTATCCAGCTTGAGCTTGAGCATAATCGGATAAGCCGGGAGCAGATGAAAAACCGCATTAACTATCTGGAAAAAGAATTAAAACGTTTTGAGCTTCTTTTTTCCCGCCACTCGACCGCAGAATCACAACTGGATAAATTGAACCAGGAATTTGATCAGGCTCGATTCAACCTCAAGTTACTGGAGAATCAAAAAAAAGTTCTGACCGAACGGCTGGATCGTTATTTAATCCACGTCCCGCCAGGTTGGCAGGTCATAAAACGAATGATGGAACCGGGTGAATGGCTTAATGTCGGTCAACCCCTGGCCCGGCTGGGCAATTTCCAGTCCCTTGTTGTCCCCTTTGCCCTTGCCCCGGATGAATACAGGGCCCTGCAACAGCAACAAACTATATATCTTCTTCAGGAAGACAGCCAACCGCTAAAGGCGGCAATTTACCAGGTGTCTCCTGATTTTGATCCTCAGACCAGAAAAATAAATCTGCAGCTGGTGCTCCTCGACAAACCTGGGGACAGCCGGGGCGGAATCAGGCTGGAATTACGGCTTGATGTTCCCGAAAAGGGCGTTTTTGCGGTTCCCGGTTCAGCTGTAATCAAGCGTTATGGTGAAAATCTTCTCCAGAAAAAAGATGGAGAAATGATTCCGGTGGTTATTCACAATTCCGCCGGACGGGAGCTGCGGGTGGCTTCTCCCCTGATTAAACCTGGTGATCATTTTCTGCTTAATCCCTCTCCATGAAACAACTCATTGTTTTTTCCATAAAACAGAAGGTATTTTTTAATCTGCTTTTTGTCCTGTTGATGGTCATGGGAGCTTTCGGACTCCTGCGTATGCCGGTTGAACGTTATCCCAATATTGCTTTCTCCAAGGTTATCATTGACACCTTTCTGCCAGGCGCTTCAGCCGCTGATGTCGAGGCTCTGATTACCAGGGAGATTGAAGACTGCCTGGATGACCTGGAAAATGTTGAATATATCACCTCAACCTCTTACCGGGAACGATCCAGTATTCTGGTAAAATTTATCGATGATACCGACTATATGCAGGGTTATGAAGAACTGCGGCTCAAGGTGTTAAGTATTCTGGATGAACTGCCCCCGGAGGCGGAACCGCCTAAATTTAATTACCTGGACGTTAACGATTGGATGCCGGCCATTACCATCAATATTTACGGTAACCGCAGTAATCGGGCCCTGACCCTGATGGCCGAAGAAATGAAAATTGTCCTGCGCCAGATCAAGGATGTAAATGAAGTAAGGCTGTCCGGCGAATACACCAGGGAATTTCACGTTCTGCTTGATCCGGCCAAGATGCGAACCCTGGGAATTACCTTTGAGCAGGTGGCCGGCGCCCTTAAGCGGGCCGACATTCTGATCCCGGCCGGAGATTTTACGGTTGATCAGGGTGAATTCGTTATAAAAGTTGATGAGCGTTTTCGCGACCGACAGCAGGTCATGGACACCATAATCCGCCGCGACAGTGATTCTTCATTTGTCACGGTTAATGATGTGGCAAGCAATGGTTATCTATCCTATCGCGATCCCCTGGTCAAAACCTCGGTAAACGGAATTGACTGCGTTACCCTGCAGATAATTAAAAATCGTGAGGGTAATGTTCTTAAAGTTGTCAGGGAAGTTAGAAAAACAATGGAACAATTTGCGCCTGTTCTTGCCGGGGAAGGGGTTAAGGCCATACTTACCCAGGACAGCACTGTTAAGATAAGCGATTCAATCCGGGTGCTGGGCTTTAACCTGTTACTGGGAATCATCCTGGTATGCCTGCTGATCTGGTACTTCATGGGACTGCGCAGCGCCGCCCTGACAACAATCGGTATTCCCTTTTCTTTTCTGGCCAGTATGGCGGTAATGTATTTTACCGGCAACTCGATTAATGAACTTTCTCTCTTTTCCTTTGTTCTGGTCAGCGGGATAATTGTTGATGACGCCATTGTGGTGGTAGAGAATATCAACCGTCACTGTCACACGGGCAAGCCGCTTATCCAGAGTGTTATTGACGGCACCTCGGAGGTTTTTCTGCCGGTAGTGGCGGCTACCCTGACCACGGTTGCCGCCTTTCTGCCCATGTTGATAATGACCGGCAATATCGGTGAATTCTTTTCCATTATTCCCAAAACCGTTTCCATAGCTCTCCTGGCCTCGCTGATTGAATGTCTTTTTATTCTGCCCATTCATTATCTTGATTTCGGCACTGATGCCAAAGACGGAGATGTCATTATCTGTAAACCGAACAGTGATCCGGACGGCCTTGATAATGACAATCGATTCTTGGCCGTCAGTCGGAAAATTTTTGATTATCTTCTGCGTCTGGCTCTGCGTTTCCGCTGGACCAGTCTGGGAATAGTGGGACTGGCCTTTATTGCGGCCATGACCATCGCTATTCTATCCATCACCGGCAAGGCTCCGCTCATCAAGGTTAAATTTTTCCCTGATGATTATTCGCTTTATTATATTGAAATCGACGGGCCGATTGGAACCCCGCTGGAAACCACGGCTCACTTGATTAAACAGATAGCTGAAAAGGTTGCGGCTGAGGGGCCGGAAACGGCTGAATCGGCTGTTGGTTATGCGGGATTTTATCTTAATGAAAACTATCATCCCGTCTGGGGTAATCATCTTGGTCATGTTGCCGTTACCCTGCCTGCAAAAAATATTCGCCATTTTGCCGATTATCCCAAAAATGATGTAGTCAGGCATCTGGAATGGATTAAAAAGGAAATGGCCGGCTTTACCGACAGTGGTTTTACCCTGCGGGTCAGGGCTGAAAAAGATGGGCCGCCGGCCGGCAAGGATGTCAATATAAGAATATTGGGCACGGACATGGCCTCGGTAAGCGGCCTGAGTGCCGAGATTTTAAATTTCCTTCGTCAGAGTGAGTTGGGTAAGGAACTGGTGGAGTTAAACGACGGCCAGGGCCTGGCCAACCGCATCTGCCGTTTTAAAATTCTACCGGAACGGGCTGCCGAGTATGATCTCACTGTCAGCCAGGCGGCTTTGCTGGCCGCTTCGGTGCTTGACGGCCGCAATGTCGGGCGGTTTCGCCTGGCCGATGAAGAAGTTGACGTCAAGGTAAAAATTGATCCGGCTGCTGTTTCTTCACTGGCCGATGCCCTGGATGTGCCGATTATTGAATATTCGACCGGGCCGGTGCGACTGGGCGAAATATGTGAGCTGGAAACCAGCCTGGAAGAGGGATATCTTAAACGTTTTCAGGGGCAGCGAGCTATAACAATACAGGCCAATATCCGTTTCGGCTCATCTCTTTCCGCTCCGGCTATAGTGGAAAGAGTCAAGGGATTTTACCGGACAGTCAGGGATAAATATCCGGGCGCTACTTTAAACTTTGCTGGAGAGTATGAAAGTACCAGTAAATCATACACATCGCTTACCTATGCTTTTATTATTGCCATCATGCTGATTTATGTAATCCTGGCCACCCAGTTTAACTCCTACCTGCATCCGGTCGCCATACTTTCCGCTGTGGTGTTTTCCCTGATCGGCGTAGTGTTCGGCACTTTTTTTTCCCGTTCGCTGTTTACTGTAAACAGCTTCATTGCCGTGGTGGGAGTAACCGGGGTAGTGGTAAATGATTCTCTGGTACTTATTGAGTTTATCAACAAACGCTACCAGAGCGGGCTGAGCCGCTATGAGGCAATTATTCAGGGCACCCATATCCGCCTGCGGCCGATCCTGCTGACCACCCTTACCACCACCCTGGGACTTTTGCCCATGGCCCTGGGTATTCCGGAATATTCGCTGGTCTGGGGGGCCATGGCGCGCACCTTTGTTACCGGTCTCTGCACCTCGACCGTGCTGACTATTTTCCTTGTTCCAGTGCAGTGGGATATTTTTGAAAGGCTGAAAGAAAGAAAAAATGCCTGATGTCCCGACAATATTATCTTTTTTGATCTTTGCCTCGTTTGCCACAGATTTTTTCCGCAAAAATAAGCAGCTCTGCCTGTCCCTCTCCATTATTCGTCTTTTAAGCGCTCTTGCCTTGCTCATATATCAATATTATTACAGTTACTTATTTCCTTATCTGACTAATTTTTATGATATTCTGCGAGGGGTGATTCTTCTTTCGCTGGTAATGTTTCATACTGTCTGTAAATTTAATCAGTTCGCCAGGGCGGAAAACCCGAAAAAAATTCTATGGGAAAATTTTGTCTTCTGGAGCTTGTTTGCTGCCGGTCTGATTTTTTTCTTTTTCGGTAAAACATCCTTTGACCTCCTGGGCAATCCACTTGCCGTTCCTTCCTGCGGTTTCGTGTTCTGGAACTCCCTTGCCATTCTCGGCGTCATGATTTTTATTGCCACCCGGCTGGAGGAATTCTGGAAAAGTCTGAAGAATAAACAACGTCGGCAATTCCGCCTGTTCGTGGTAGGTATGCTTCTCATCTGCGCCACTTTTGCCTGGCTCTGCAGTTATTGGTTGACCTACCGGCTGGTTGTTGCCGTTCATATGCAACTTGTCAGCCTTCTGCTTTCTATAAGCTGGCTGCTTATACTCTATGCTGTGATCCGCCATCAGCTTCTGCTGCGGCGAATATATGTCTCCCGCAAAGTAGTTTACGCCACTGCCGCCCCCATGATTTTTTCTGTTTATCTTTTTGGCCTGGGAATAATCAGCCTGGCCATGCGTTTATTCGGCTGGTCAATGCCTTTTATTTTTGGCAGCCTGCTGGTCGCTGCCGGGCCGATTATTCTGATCATCCTGGCTCTTTCCCCCAAATTTCGCAATGAACTCAGGTACTTTATCAATACCCACTTTTATGAAAACAAATATGAATATCGGGATGAATGGCTGGCGTTTTCTGAAAAACTGCAGGGTAAAATGGGAATCAGGGAAGTGGTTGACGCGCTGGCCGGAGTACTGGGCAATGCCCTTTTTACTGAAAAAATAATGATCTGGCTGGCGGATGAAGAAAATAATGATCTGGAGCTTTCTTTCCCTCATGGCCTGCCGGGCAGTGAAGCCCTCACCCCGCCCAGGGCTCTGCAGACCTGGCTGCGGCGCCATCCTTACTTTTATCTTTCACGTTCCCGGCATGAAGATGACTGGCCGCAGGTTGCCGACGACAGCAAAAAAATCTGCGCTGAACATGGGCTGGTTTTGTTTTCAGCCATGACTGCCGGGAATCATTTTGCCGGGATTATCGGTTTGGGAGAGGAGGTTACCGGCGGTAGATACGGCGAGGATGATTTTGACCTGTTGCGGACCCTCGGCACTCAGGCGGCCTCTGCCCTGAGGGCTGCCCGGAGCGCTGAACTGATGGCGAGGCTCAGGGAGCAGTCAGCCTGGAATACCATGTCGACCTTTATTCTTCATGACGTTAAAAACGCTCAGGCCATGCTTTCCCTGGCTAAGGAAAATGCCCCGCAACATATCGGCAATCCTGAATTTCAACAGGATCTTCTGGAAACCATTGACGATGCCCTGAAAAGAATGGCCAAGGTGCAGCAGCGGCTTGCTATTCTGCAGGGGCAGATAAATCCGCTCCGGCGAAAAATCAACCTGACTGATTATATAGAAAAAATATGTAGCAAGTTGAGAAAAAAAATAGACCTTATAAAACTTGAATTCAGCGGCAGGCAGGATATTTACCTGGAGACTGATCCGGATATAATTTATACTATTCTGGAAAATTTATATTTAAACAGTGTGGAGGCTGGAGCGGATAGTTGCCTGGTTAGCTATCTGCTGAAAGGCAGTGAGGCGGTGATTGATTTCTGCGATAACGGCCCTGGTATTACCCCTGATCTTTTACCTGATCGTCTATTTGCCCCTTTTATAACCTCTAAAGATAAAGGCAGTGGTATTGGCCTCTGGCAGGTTCATGAGTTAAGTCTTTCCTTAAACGGGACAATCAGCGTACGTAATCTTGAGGGGCGGGGATGTTGTTTTACTTTGACCCTGCCATTATAATATAGGCTGAACTGAACCGCTATCGCGGAAATAACCAACCCGCCGGAATTCTCCTCAAACAGACTGTTCCCCCCCCTTATCACTTTTTTTTTGCTGTACATTACCTTTTGACGTTGACACGAAAGAATTTTTATGTTTAATGAAATACTGATACTCATAAAATGAGTCAGGAATGTGCAGC
>JANTGB010000030.1 GCA_024763115.1 Desulfobulbaceae bacterium
CCTGTCCATGCCGGTCATTAATTCGGAAACAGTGGAAATTCCGGGAATAAGGGCTATGGAACCATTGTTCGCCGCCTCCAGCAATTCCGGGGTCAGGCCGGGGCTGATAGCAAAAAGAGCGCCCATCTCGGCCACTGCCGCCAGTTCTTCGGGGTTGGTAACGGTTCCGGCGCCGACAATGGCCTCCGGCACTTCCCGGCTTATGAGGCGGATAGCGTTAGGGGCTACCGGAGTTCTTAAAGTTATTTCCAGCACCTTGATGCCGCCGGCCAGCAGTGCCCTGGCAAGGGGAACCGCATGTTCAAGTTTTTTAATTACCATTACCGGGATAACCTTGCCGCTGTCAAGTATTTCCCCGGCAGGAATTTTCCAATTTTGTTGAGACATTTTTTCTTCCGTAAGTTTCAAGACAGTGGTTGTGACGGTTTTTCACCTATACCTGAATAATTACTCAATTTTTTAATCTAACTCAAGAGCATATAAGATTAAATTTCCGGCATGCATCAAGTTTTGATTTGTCTATTTTTCTTCATCATAAGTAAAAATAGAACTACCGCCATCCTCGGAACACATCAGGTTACGGCGCAGAGGCGAGAAAATCTGTCGACCAATTCCGGTATGTTTTTTGCCTAAATTAACGTAAAAACAATCTCTTGACTCAAGTTCTTCAGGGCTTACCTTAAGTTCCAGTAACCCCCTGGCCGTATCCAGTCTGATAATATCACCATTTTTTATTTTGGCCAGCATGCCGCCCCGGGCCGCTTCAGGATGAAGATGAATTGCTGACGGAACCTTGCCCGAGGCCCCGGACAATCTGCCATCGGTTACCAGGGCCGCCTTGTAGCCTCGATCCATTATAATACTTAACGGGGTTATCACCTTATGCAGTTCCGGCATGCCATTACCCTGGGGGCCCTGAAAACGGAGAACCGCCACCAGGTCATGATCCAGCTTACCGTCGGTAAAGGCCTTGAGCAGTTCGTGCTGATCATTAAAAACAACAGCCGGAGCCTCGACAACGGTATTAGCTCCATCTGCCAGGGGTGACGTCTTAATCACCGCCCGCCCCAGGTTGCCGGCCACCAGCATCAGGCCGCCGGTGGGAGTAAAGGGCTCTGTGGCCGGGGCAATCACTTCCCGGTTCAGAGATTTGGCGGGTTCGTCGCTGTAAGATAATTTATCATCTTCAAGTTCAGGTGTGTGGGTGTATTGTTCAAGCCCCGGCCCGGCCACGGTCTCTACATCATTATAAAGAAAGCCGTTGGTTAACAGTTCATTAATTAAGGCGGCCATACCCCCGGCATCCTGAAAGCCGTTAATGTCTGCCGGGCCATTGGGATATATTTTGGTAATAAACGGGGTGACGGCGGAAAGTTCGGCAAAATCATCCCAGTTTATTCTGATTCCGGCAGCCCTGGCCACGGCAACAAGATGCATTGTTTCATTGGTGGAACCGCCGGTAGCCAGCAGGGCGACAATCGCGTTGACAAAAGTTTTTTCATTGATCATCCGTCCCAGGGGCATATAGTCATTGCCAAGATGGGTCATTTTGCTGATCCTTTGCCCTGCGGCCCTGGTCAAGGCCCGGCGCAGGGGAGTTCCCGGATGAACAAAGGAAGCGCCGGGCAGATGCAGGCCCATGATCTCGGCTAAAAGCTGATTGCTGTTGGCGGTTCCGTAAAAAGTGCAGGTGCCGGGACTGTGGTAAGATTTTGTCTCAACCGTCAGCATTTCCTCGCGGTCTATTTTGCCCTGGGCAAACAGTTCTCTGGCCCTGGCCTTTTCCCGATTGGCAATACCCGAAGGCATGGGGCCGGCTGGAACCATAATCATGGGCAGATGACCAAACTGAAGACCGCCCATAAGCATTCCCGGCATTATTTTATCACACATGCCCAGGAGCAGAGCGCCGTCAAAAAGATTATGAGAAAGACCAATGGCAACTGACATGGCAATGACATCACGACTGATCAGGCTTAAATCCATACCAGGCTCACCCTGGGTAACCCCGTCGCACATGGCCGGGACGCCTCCGGCCACCTGGGCCACTCCCCCGGCTCGGGCAACTTCCTCCTTCAGCAGTCGCGGATAATTTTCAAAGGGGTTATGGGCCGAAAGCATATCATTATATGCAGTTATTATGGCGATATCCGGACCGTTTCCCCGCATGACTTGCGATTCTTCCCTGTTGCAGACAGCCATGCCGTGCGCCAGGTTACTACAGGGCAGGCAATGGCGGCTCGGCCTGTTTTCCCGGCATTCTCCAGCCTCGGCAATCCGTTTCAGGTAATTGTTACGGCTCCTGCTGCTCCGGGCTATTATTTTTTCAGTAACTTCTTTTATTTTAGAGTTCATACCTGCTCACCGTAATTAATTATAAGGGACTAAAAACCAAAGACAACAAATTAGCTCTCCGGTACTGCTTCTATAAAAAATTCAGCAGTGCTTCAGATGCGTGAAAACAGGCTGATGCAGCATACTAACCCACTAAAGTGGAAGTGGACCTAGAATCTTTAGGCGCTTAAGCGCCAAAAAGCTATGTAAATCGGCCTGTTTGAGCCCAGATAAAACGCTGCATTAAGGGTTTATACCCAATTAGTGGTCACCTTTTACAATTCTATTCCTCCCATTCGCGGCCATCCTTAGCCAGCAGGGTAACAGCAGCCACCGGCCCCCAGGTGCCGGCCGGATAAGATTTCGGCGGCTCATTAAGCTCAGCCCAGGCATCCTGAATGGAATCGATCCATTTCCAGGCCTGTTCTACCTCTTCACGGCTGACAAACAGGGCCTGATTGCCGCGCATGGCCTCTAGCAGTAAGCGCTCATAGGCATCGGCAATCCGTTCCACCTTGAAAACTTCGGAAAAACTCAAATCAAGCATGGTTTGCTGCAGCTTTACCCCTTCATCAATCCCGGGAATCTTGTTAAGCATCATGATTTCCACCCCTTCATGGGGTTGCAGTCGAATAATAAGTTTGTTAGGCGAAAGTTTTCTATTACTTTTGCCGAAAATATTATGGGGAAGCTGCTTAAAAACAATTACCACCTCGGAAAGTTTGGTGGGCATTCGTTTGGCAGTACGCAGATAAAAGGGGACATCAGCCCAGCGCCAGTTGTCAATATCTACCCGCAGGGCAACAAAAGTTTCCGTATTGCTTTCATCCTGGGCGCCTTCTTCTTCGTTATAGCCGGAAACCGGACCGCCTTTGAGAAAACCTGAGGTATACTGGCCTCTGACTGTTTTGCTGTCAATATTATCAATGGTTATAGGGCGTAAGGCCTTAAGCACTTTCAATTTTTCATTACGAATATTGTCACCGTCAAGTTTAACCGGCGGTTCCATGGCAAGAAAGGATAAAATCTGCAGAAGATGATTCTGCACCATGTCCCGCAACTGGCCGGATTGATCAAAGTATCCCCAACGGCCTTCAATGCCGACTTCTTCCGCTACGGTAATCTGGACATGATCAATAGCGTTATGATCCCAGTTGGTGGTAAAAATAGAGTTGGCAAAACGCAGGGCCAGGAGATTCTGTACGGTTTCCTTGCCCAGGTAATGATCAATTCGGTAAATCTGGTTTTCGGCAAAAACCGCGGCAACCGCATCATTAATAATAATTGATGATGCCAGGTCATGGCCGATTGGTTTTTCCAGCACAACTCTTGTGTCGTCATTAATTATCCTGGATTCGGACAGGCCTTTACAGATATCGCCGAAAGTGGAAGGGGGAACGGCAAAATAGTTAACCGTAACCCTTTCTTCCAGATTCAGCACATCGTGGAGCTGGTAATATTCATCCGGCCGGTCAAGATTTATTTTAACATAAGTTATACGGGCCGCCAGTCGTTGCCAGACTTCAGGGTCAATATCCCATTTTAGAAATTCTTTCAGGCTGGACTTCATCTTGTCAATAAAAGAGGCAGTTGTCTCATCGCGTCGGGCAATGCCGATTATCTTAGTCTCATCCTCAAGTAAACCGGATCGTTCCAAATGGTAGATCGAGGTTATAAGTTTACGCCGACTGAGATCGCCCAGGGCACCGAAAATAACAAAATCGCAGGCTCTGTTTATCTGATCCATTTTTTATCCTCTGCTCATTGTCTTAAGAATAGGGACAAAAGCTTTTAATAATTACCACGAATTTTCAATAAATATTCAATCACAAAACTATCAGCAAACACAAACAGTTTTATCAGAATGATAAAAAATAAATTGTCAGGAAAAAATTATCTCATTAATGATTGTTTTTAACTGATAGATAAAATCTATCGAACAAAGAAAAAGAATAACAGCTTTATCATGTTGATATTGCGTATTTTAATATTATTATACATAATATACATTATGCGACATTATTGATATGCCTGATTTTATCGAAAATCAGGACAAAATAAAACGGCGAGCCTGCTCCATTTGCAAATCCGCCGTTTCAGGTTCTGTAAATCATAAGACTTACAGTTATGTTTTTATTTTAAAGTTTTGAAATATCGAAATAATTTATAAGTTAAAAGCATATTTATCCTCTTGTAAAGGCGTTAATTGCTTCTCCCTCCCTTAAAGAATATAGCGGCTTAAATCTTCATCTTCAGCAACCTCGCTCAAATGCTCCCTGACGTAATCAGCAGTAACAAAAAATGATTTATCTTCCATATCCGGGGCGGCAAAGGATAATTCCTCCAGCATTCTTTCCATAATGGTATGCAGCCGCCTGGCCCCGATATTTTCAGTTCTTTCATTTACCTCTGCCGCTATTTTGGCTATTTCCCGGATTGCTTCATCTGCAAAATCAAGTTCAATGCCCTCGGTGCCTATCAAGGCGATATATTGTTTTACCAGGGCATTCTGCGGCTCAGTCAGGATTCGAAAAAATTCTTCCTTGCCCAGGGCATCAAGTTCCACTCTGATGGGAAAACGTCCCTGAAGTTCAGGAACCAGATCAGAGGGTTTACAGAGATGAAAAGCGCCGGAGGCAATAAAAAGAATATGATCGGTGCGCACCATGCCATATTTTGTTGTTACATTTGATCCTTCAACAATGGGCAGCAGATCACGCTGCACCCCTTCCCTTGATATTTCTCCTGATTGAGATACCCCCTGACGAGAGGCAATTTTGTCTATTTCATCAAGAAAAACAATGCCGGATTGCTCAGTCCGCTGGATAGCAAGCTCAGTTACTTTATCCATTTCAATCAGTTTTTCCGCCTCTTCCTGATGGATTATTTTCAGGGCTTCGCTTACTTTCAATTTACGCCGCTGGTTTTTTTTAGGAAATATTTTGCCGAACATATCCTTCATGCTGGAGCCGACATCTTCCATGCCGGTGTTGGAAAAAACTTCAACCATGGGCATCTGCTGGGGTTTTTCCACATTCATTTCCACGATTTTTTCGTCAAGTTTTCCCTCATGAAGCATCTGACGAAACTTTTCCCTGGTTGAATCCGGAGCGGATTCGGCAATTTGCGACAGGTCGTCGCCGGAGTCAGCGTTTTTTGCAGTAGATGGCAGCGGCGGCAGCAACAGGTCAAGAATTCTCTCTTCGGCAAGCTTATCAGCCTTCTGCTCAACCTTTTCCCTGGCTTCTTTTTTAACCATGTTAACGGCAAGCTCAGTCAGGTCGCGAATCATTGATTCAACGTCCCTTCCCACATAACCGACCTCGGTAAATTTTGAGGCCTCGACCTTTAAAAACGGAGACTGCGCCAGGTTGGCCAGACGCCGGGCAATTTCGGTTTTGCCGACTCCGGTGGGCCCGATCATGATAATATTTTTCGGGGCTATTTCATCACACAGCGGCGGTTCAACCTGCTGCCTGCGCCAGCGATTTCTTAAGGCCACGGCCACAAAACGCTTGGCGTCATGCTGGCCGATTATATATTCATCCAGTTTATCAACTATTTCTTTTGGAGTTAAGGGCGTGCTGATTGTCATACTTTTTCCACCACAATATTATGATTGGTAAATACGCAGATTGATCCGGCAATTTCCATGGCCTCGCGACATATATTTTCCGCATCCAAATCACTATGCCTAACAAGTGCCTGGGCTGCCGCCTGAGCATACGGCCCACCAGAACCTATAGCCAGAATACCATCATCGGATTCAATAACATCGCCGGTACCGGTAAGCAGAAATGAATGTTCCTGGTCAGCGGCAATAAGCATGGCCTCCAGACGGCGGAGCATCTTGTCGGTTCGCCAGTCCTTGGCCAGTTCAACTGCTGCCCTTGTCAGGTTACCGCTGTATTGTTCCAGTTTCTGCTCCAGGCGGTCGGAAAGGGTAAAGGCATCGGCTGTTGCCCCGGCAAAGCCGCAGACAACATTGTTGTTGTAAAGCCTACGCACCTTGTGGGCCTTATGTTTCATTACCGTGTTGCCTAAAGAAACCTGGCCGTCACCGGCAACCACGGCCTCGCCCTTATGGCGAACTGATATAATTGTTGTTGATCTTATTTTCATTGTGCTTCCTTAAAAAGGATTTGTATTAGTTACGTAGAATCAACCTGTTATAACATAAACCTGTCAAAAGATGACAAGAAATATTTGCTCTGCGGAATATCGAATTGTGAATAAGGAACAAATCTAAGGCACTGGTAAACGCTTAGGCGCTTACGACCATTGTCTAAACAATTTTTTGTTTTGATTTTTAAAATTCAGATCGCCATTATCTATTCTCCTTGCCGTGCCAAATTCGCAGAATATACAGGATGGATGGCCTGACCTCGTAACGTACCACATAGCGGCCAAAGATAAATTCCCGTATTTCAGCTTTAAACCCTGCAACCGGTCGGCCTATTTTCGGGGTAGCGGTCAGTCCTTTGATGGCTCGTTGTAAACGATCCGCAATCCTGGCAGCGGCTGATGGGTTATACTGGGCAATGAACTCTCTGAGCCGGATCAAGTCATGGAGAGCGGCACGGGAAAATTGCAGTTTCACAAAGGCGGCTCCATCTCAGATTCTGTACCCCAACCGGCAAGCCAGGTCATCACTTCATCACCATCAACGATCCGTCCGGTTGCAATATCCTCCATGGCTTCAATGGTCTCTTCTCTTCGTCTGGCCAGCTCCCGTTCCTGCTCAACATACTGATTCATGAGTTGGCGTAACGCATTGCTCAGGCTCATCTGGTGGGCTGCTGCTGCGGCCTCAAATTCTTTTTTTAAGTCCTCAGGGATACGGGCTCTAATCACTTTCGTTTTCATAAAAGGCCTCCTTTGTTCCACAAGGTAGAACAGAAAAAACTAAAGGACAAGAAAAAAATTTTGCTGTGTCGAGAATCGTCACTCCACCCCTGTATTTTTAAATCAATTGTCAAAAAATTTTCAGACCTGACTGCCGCAATTTTTTTATAACGATTGAAAATTGCTTGTTCAATGAAAACAACTAAGCCAGAGGATGGGCCTTATCGTAAACTTCCGTCATATAATCAAGGTTCAAATGGGTATATTTTTGCGTGGTTGACAGGCTGGCATGACCTAACAGTTCCTGGACCGAACGGAGATCAGCACCCATCTCCAGCAGATGGGTGGCAAATGAGTGGCGCAGGGCATGGGGGGTCACCCTGGAAGTAATCCCGGCCCGCCGGCCATACATTTTGACAAATCTTTCTATGCTGCGGGTCGTCAAGCGGCTGCCGCGATTATTGACAAATACAGCTTCCTCTTCAACCGGTTTCCCCCTTTTTATGGCGCCAAGCAGCAGTCTTTCCCGGAGAGGCAGATACTGCTTTATGGCCTCCAGAGCAGGATTTCCCACCGGAATCAATCGTTCCTTGTTTCCTTTGCCCCTTACCTTAACCATTCCAGTATCAAAATCAAGCCTGGTCATATTTAATGAAGCGAGTTCCGCCACCCTCATTCCGGTCGAATAGAGAAGTTCCATGACCGCCCTGTCCCGTTCAGCAAAGGTATCATCTGCGCCAGGTTCCTCCAGCAGAGAAAAAATTTCATCAACTGTCAGGTAAACAGGTATATGCCTTGCCTGTTTCGGCAGAGAAACAAGGGCCAGCGGATCATTGCTGATGACTTTTCCCCGCAGGAGAAATCTGATAAAGGTGCGGAGCCCGGAAAGTTTTCTGGCCACTGATGAGCTCTTGTTACGGCTGTTTAGATAAAAAACATAGCCCCGCGCCTCATGGGAGGTAATATCATTAATTATTTGATCTTCGCCGAAATGATTGAAAAATTCGTGGATATCACGGCGATATGCCGAAACCGTATTAGGAGAATAACCTTTTTCAGTTTCCAGCCAGTTGCAGAAACTTGTGATATACTTTTTATTTTTTTTGTTCATTTGCAGAGAACCGGGTGTTTTTCAGGTTTCATAATTTTTTGTCTTAAAGCCATTGCCCATTACAATTTATTAATTTATGATAGCCATCTCAGGGCTCACTAGAAAAATAAGTAACTGCTCACAGGGTACCGAATCTTTTCGCCATCAGCCCGGTTTACGTATGACTAATACGCGACACCGGACTGATGACAAAAATCTCCGGCACCCTGTAAACAGTTACAATTACGGGTGGTAGCGAACTTAAGTTGCTTACCCCGTGAGTAGTTACAAAAATAAATTAGTAACCCTTTTTACATAAAAATACCAACATTGACTGACATGGCAAAAAAAACTTTTGAAAATGCTTTGGCAAAACTTGAAACAATAACCAGTGAACTCGAAGAAGGAAATTTGAGCCTGGAGGCTTCTTTAAAAAAGTTTGACGAAGGAATTAAACTTGCGGAGTTCTGCAACCGGAAACTGGAAGAATCGCAAAAGAAGGTTGATTTGCTCCTGCAAAAAAATAATACCTTAAGTACGGTTCCCTTTGCGGAAGACGACCAGACCGAAACCGATTAAATAAATCTAAGTTAATCACATAATTTCAATTAATTATACTGAAAACATAATAAATAACCGCAAGTTTGGGACTGCAGACGTTCTGCCTTACGAATGACTAAAATATGGACATAAAAACATATTTAGCTGATAAAAAAAAGATAGTTGAGCAGGCCTTGGCGGATAATATGCCGACTGCTGAAGGCCCTCTGGCTCCCCATATTGAGGCCATGCGCTACAGCCTTTTTGCCGGGGGCAAACGGGTACGGCCCATTCTCTGTATGGCAGCGGCCGAGGCCCTGAAGGTTGATCCGCTTCTCTATCTGCCCATAGCCTGCGCTTTTGAATGTATCCATACCTACTCATTAATTCACGATGATCTGCCGGCCATGGATAATGATGATCTGCGCCGGGGCAAACCCACCTGCCACAAGGTATTCGGCGAAGCCGAGGCCATACTTGCCGGTGACGGGCTTTTGACCTATGGTTTTGAGCTGCTTACCCTCCCCTGCCCTGGCAAATTATCCCCGGAAAGCAGATTAAGAATAATCAACCTGGTTGCCCGGGCCATCGGCTCACAGGGCATGGTTGGCGGCCAGGCCCTGGACATTGCCTCGGAAGGGGAAAAAATCTCATTTGAAACCCTGCGTTATCTCCATAGCTGCAAAACCGGAGCTTTAATTACCGCCGCCGTCCAGGTTGGGGCTATTCTGGGTCAGGCAACGGATCAGGAGTTTACGGCATTGACAACCTATGGTAATAATATAGGTTTAGCCTTTCAAATTAAGGATGATTTACTTAATGTTGAATCAACTACTGAAAAATTAGGCAAGGCTGCCGGTTCTGATGCCGAGCTTGATAAGGCAACCTATCCGGCTTTTTTCGGAATTGAAGAAACAAGAAAAAAAGGGCGCAATGTAGTGGATAAGGCACTTGCCGCCCTGGAAATTTTTGACAGCCTCTGTGATCCGCTGCGCGAACTGGCCCAGTATATTCTTTATCGGACAAAGTAATATCGATGTCGACTTTATTAGAACAAATAAAATCACCGGCTGATCTGCGCCGGTTAAGCCCTAAGGAGTTCCCGCTTCTGGCCGGGGAAATCCGTCGAACCATTATTGAAACCGTGGCTCAAACCGGCGGTCATCTGGCTCCCTGTCTCGGGGTTGTCGAGCTTACCCTGGCTCTGCATTATGTCTTTAATACCCCGGAAGATAAGCTGATCTGGGATGTAGGGCATCAATGCTATGCCCATAAGCTGCTTACCGGTCGGGCCGGTAAATTTCATACCATCCGTCAATATAAAGGATTAAGCGGCTTCCCCAAGCAGTCGGAAAGCGATTATGACACCTTTGATACCGGACACAGCAGCACCTCTATTTCCGCCGGTCTCGGTATTTCCATAGCCAAACAATTGAAGGGCGACAACAATAAAACCATAGCAATTATCGGCGATGGTTCCATGACCGCTGGAATGGCCTTTGAAGGCTTAAATCAGACCGGCGGCCTGGGCAGTGATCTGATTGTCATTTTAAATGATAATGAAATGTCAATTTCCCCAAATGTCGGGGCCATGTCCAGCTTCTTAAGCCGTAAGCTCACCGGTAAATCCATGAAGCGGATTAAACGGGAGATGGAAACTTTTCTTAAATCATTTCCCCATGTCGGCGAAAATATCCTCCAGTTGTTGAAAAAAAGCGAGGAAAGCCTCAAGGGATTTCTTACTCCGGGAACACTGTTTGAGGCCTTGAAATTTGAATATGTCGGGCCTATTCCCGGCCATAATGTCGAGGTAATGATCAAAACCCTCGAAAATGTCCGGGATTATGGTAAGGGGCCGGTTTTGGTCCATGTTTTAACCACCAAGGGCAAGGGATATATGCCGGCTGAAAAAAATCCCGGTTCCTATCATGGGGTGGGCCCCTTTGATATTGCCACTGGAAATCCTGAGCCTTCCGCGCCGGGGCCGATTTCTTATACCCAGTCATTCGGCGATTCAATTGTCCGCCTGGCCGAACAGGATCCGCGAATTGCCGCCATTACTGCCGCCATGCCTGCCGGTACCGGCTTAAGCCGTTTTGCCGAACTTTTTCCTGATCGTTTTTTTGATGTGGGAATTGCCGAACAGCATGCAGTCACCTTTGCCGCCGGTCTGGCAACTGAGGGTATTTTACCGGTTGTTGCCATCTATTCCACCTTTATGCAGCGTGCTCTTGACCAGGTTATCCATGATGTCTGTCTGCCTAATCTGCCGGTTACATTTGCGTTAGATCGCAGCGGCATTGTCGGCGATGACGGCCCTACTCATCACGGTGTTTTTGATCTCGCCTTTCTGCGCTTTATACCTAACCTGATAATTATGGCACCCAAGGATGAAAACGAACTGCAGCACATGCTCTATACTGCTGTTTTTTATCCCGGCCCTGCTGCTGTCCGTTATTGTCGGGGAAAGGGAGTTGGGGTAAAGCTGGACAGCAAATTTATCAAACTTGAATATGGCAAGGGTGAACTGTTGCGCCAGGGAAGCGACATCCTCCTGCTGCCGGTGGGCAACAGGGTTTCTCCAGCCCTTGACGCAGCTGAAGGACTGGCCAAGCTGGGAATTGAATCTGCGGTTATTAATCCCCGTTTTGTCAAACCGCTGGATGCGGATCTTATCAGTCAATGGGCCACGAAAACCGGCAAGGTTCTGACTATTGAAGATAATTGCCGCAAAGGCGGCTTCGGCAGTGCGGTGCTGGAACTGTTCAGCCGTCGTAATATTTTAGTTCCCACCCGGCTGCTGGCCCTTGGCGACCGTTTTATTGAACACGGCAGCCAGGAAATTCTTCGAAAAATAACGAAAATCGATTCAACGGCTATTATTGCCGCTGCCCTGGAAATGGTTGGGTAATAATCGCCTTCAGGCGTAATACCGACGAAAATGGGCCATTTCCGGACCGATAAAAAGATAAGTCCCTATGTCTGGTCTTTTACCATCTATTTTGCTGAAGGTCTCCCCTACTCCCTGATTCGGGTTGTCTCCTCATTTTTCTTCCGCGACTCCGGCGTTTCTCTCCAGGCCGTTGGTCTCACTTCCCTTTTCGGTCTGCCCTGGATTTTAAAATTTTTCTGGGCTCCCTTTGTTGATGAATACTCAAGCAAGAGAAAATGGTTGCTGGTGACCGAGGCGTTGCTGGCTCTGATTTTTCTGTTTGTTGCCTTTATTATTCCTTTTGATTTTCTCCTATTTACAATTGCCGCGTTTTTTTTTCTCGGAGCATTCATCGCCGCAACCCATGATACTGCTATTGACGGTTTTTACCTGGAAGCGCTGGACAAGGAGGGACAGGCCGAATTTGTCGGTTATCGGGTGATGGCCTACCGCCTGGCCCTGATGACGGGCAGCGGGATAATCATAACAATCGGCACTGTCTTTAACTGGGCTTTAGCCTTTGGAGCGGGAGCTTTGCTCCTGGCCATACTTTTCTGCTTTCATATTTTTTATCTGCCCCACTGCGAAATACTTAAAAAGAAATTTAACTTTTTGTCTTATCGCCTTGTTTTAAAGTTATTTGTGGTATTTGCAATTCTTGGCCTGCTTGCCTTTTTGTCCCGTTTAAACTTTTTTGCCTCAGGTAATTTTCCCTTTGCGGAGCTGGTCGGAATTCTGCTGGTCGGTCTGCTTTTCGGCGCTATTGCTGCCAGGGAAAAAATAAAAAAGGCCCTGTATAAAAATCAGGATAATTTTTATGGCCGGGCCTTTTTTTCTTTTATAGATCAGGAAAAAATAAAAACCATAATTGTTTTTATAGTCTGCGTGCGCAGCGGAGAATTCATGTTATCCGCCATGCTGGCCCCTTTTATTATTGACCTGGGGATGAAAATACATTTCGGCTGGATTTCCGCCGGAGTGGGCCTGCCCTCTTCTATTGCCGGGGCTTTACTTGGCGGCTGGTTTATAAGTCGTT
>JANTGB010000031.1 GCA_024763115.1 Desulfobulbaceae bacterium
CGCCGACCTGATCACGAAAATCTACGGCACCCTGTAACCAGTTACAATTACAGGGGTTAGCGAAGTTATAGCGCTTACCCCATGAGTAGTTACATAATAAGCAGGAAAACAGATAGGCCACCTGGATTTTGTTGATTTTACGATTCAGGCCATGCCTTTTTTTGATGAAATTTCGAACAGCTGAAACGAACAATTTACGTAACTACTCATACCTTAAAACTCATAACCGTGAAAACCACCGAACTGTAACTGTTTACAAGGTGCCGGAGATTTTCGTCATCAGTCCGGTGCCGCGTATGAGTTATACGTAAGCCGGGCTGATGGCGGAAAGATGCGGTGTCCTGTGAGCAGTTACCAATTTACTTCTTGAAACATGTAGTTCTTCAGCGAGGTTATTTACTTTCCGAAAACGTTCGCCGGCACCTCAAGAAGTCTGTGCTTATCGCTTCGTCCAATTTGTCCTGCTTACACAGCGCCGGTATGCGGCGCAGGACAAATTGGGCATTTACCTTTTTGGCTTGTAACCGTTCACCGGGGGTGCTATTCCCTTGATATTACCACTAACCTGTAAACGTTTACTTTGGCTTGATATCGCTGTCTTGACACTTGCAGCCATAGCTTACCTTTTTAATATTTTCTTAACGGCTATATGCTTGAATATCCACGCTTTTAGTGGAAACTTTTCTTGAGCCGTTCCGGTTTGACGTGAGTTTACGGATTAATACCCGTTCTTTTGGGGTTTTTCTCTACCGAGGCTACGGCTACGGCCTCGTTTTCCTTGTGGGAGATGGAGATATGAAGACAGGGGATATTTTGTTCATTACTAATTATCTTTACTTGAGGTTGCCCTGTCCCATTTGTTGTAATTTTGATTTGCGACGGATAAAGCCCGGAGATGCCTGTTCTTTGCTCAAGTTCTATGCGAATCGCATCTTTTGCGGCTATTCGACCCAATAACCAGGATTTTTGTCTGGTAGGGTCATAATCGGAAAAGAGTGATAATTCATCTTTATGTAAAAAAAGATGGGCGACCCATTCAAGATTAACTCCTTCCAGGTTAAGATGGGTCAGATGTCTGATGCTGCAATCGTTTTTCTCGGCGGAAACAAGGGGATCAGACAGAAAAGAGGTTGCCGCATGTTGCCAGACCATAAGAAAACGGTCGGGCCATCCCATCAGGTAATCCTGCCAGCCGGTAATTTTACAGCGGATTTGCCCCTGCTGTTCCATGATCAGGTCAAAGGTCAGTGTCTTTGTTTCTGATTTGCGGATTAACAGGGTAGTCTGTAGTTTTTCACCGGGTTTAGGCGTCGGGCCGAACAGTTCCATACGTTGAACGGCAACAGGGGCAACCCATATATGATCTTCCCGTTCCCAGGCCCAACAGGCAATCAGCTGGGAAGCTACATCAATAGCTCCGGGTGCCAGAATAAATTCCCCCCGGTCATCAGAGCTGAAAAAATTTGTTGTGGCAGGCACGGTTATAATGCCTTGTATTCCATTGTCCGCATATTGCTGAAGCTGATCAATACCCTGAAAGCAGGGGCCATGGTAGAGGCGGTTATGGCGGTAAAGAGAGGCTGGATCAAGGCGGCATGGCCTGGCTGATATCAGTTTGCCGCTGTTTGTCGGTGTTGCCTGGGGCCTGGATTTATCCATAATTATCTCCCCGCTGACATGGAGAATATTCTTGTCGATATTGCTCATGATTCGGCACGTTAATCTTTTCATGCCGTCTGGTGTTAAATCAAGATGTTCAACGGTAACGGTGAGTGTTACCTGATGCTTGAGTCGGCCTGCATGAATCCAGTGTTTATTGCTGATATTTTCAAGTGCCGTAACGGTTTGACCGGGCAGTAGAGCAACAGCGGCCTCGGCCATGATCTCCAGGGAGACGGCCATGGGCAGGGTCGGAAACCGTTCTTCGGCTTTTTTGATATGTTCAGGGCAGGGAATAAAGGTATGATCGAGTAGAAAACAATCTTGAGAGACATCAAGAATATGTTCAATAACCATTTTTTTATGGACAGTATGTTCAACAATGCGGCTGATAAACGGCAGGTCGTTGGCGGCATTGATTTCAGGATTGTCACCAAGGATTATCATCTGCTGCTGTTTGAGAAACCGTAAGGTCGTTTCAGCATCAATGATTTCATCCTGCTGCTGCAAGTTTAATATTCTCCCGGCAATTTCAAGTTGCCTGCTCATGATGACGGCAGGACTTGTTTTGTCATTTTTATCTGTGGTTGCCGCCGCTTCCGTGTGGGTATTTTTTATCACGGCTTTACGGTCAGGTACTGTTTGCACCGCAAGTTTTGGTACGGCCATTTCCAGAATGGCTTCCGGCCCTTTTTTAAAGGTATTTTCTTTGTTGTCGGACATCAGATTTTTTCGATATTGAAAGAAAATATCCGGTTTTAATTCAAGTCCATGGGCTATCAGCGCCCCGGTTACCCGTTGTAACTGGGTTGCCGGGTGAGTATCAGGCATATCAAGAGAGGTGGCGAAAAACGGTTTGTCGGCCAGGGTTTCCCGTAATGGGCCAAGGATTTTGCCGCCACCGCCAAGTTGCAGAAAAATACGCCCACCATCATTATAGAGCCGGGAAAACAGGGAACGCATCCGCACCGGTAAAACAGTGTTGTCCGCCAGGAGCGTACGGGCCTGATTTATGTCAACAGGGTAGGGTTTTCCTGTTGCCCCGCTGTAAACAGGAACTTGAGGAGTTTTAAAGGAAAGCTGGTCTATGATTTCGTGTTGCGAATCGGCAATGGGAGCACATAATGGTGTGTGGATCGGCGTCATATTAAAGGCTTCCGCCCAGATCCCCTTGTTCTGCAATTTTTTACTTACTTCCTGCACGGCCGGTCTGTCTCCGCCAAAAACCACCTGGACGGGAGAAAGATCAAGGGCATAATCAACCCGGCCGGATGATGTGCCGTCAACCTCGGCCAGGACAGGTTTCAGCAGGGCAATGGAACATCGGGCAAGCCCCAGGCCGCCGATAATTTCCCGACCATCCTTACCGGCCAGGTGACTGCCCATGGCGGCAATATCTTCAAAACCTAGAGCTCCGCCGGCCATCAGGGCCGACCATTCACCCAGGGATGTTCCGGTAACCATATCCGGGTTCACGCCAAGTCTGAGCATCAGATCCTGTCCGGCGCTGTTAGCCACGAAAACACCGGCGGCTGAATTGGTCAGTTGCCTGAGTTCTTTTTTCAGCGCCACCAGTCTTTGTTGATTCAGTCCAGGTGGGGAAAAAAGCATAGTGCTGAATGGATAGGGCCTGTTGCCGGTATTTCTGCTGTCAAGCAGGTCAAACCAGCGTCGAAAAAAGGGCAGGTAGCAGGAGAGTTGCGCCAGTCTGGCCGTGTAATCATCACCCAGGCCGGGAAAGGCGTTGCCGGGAAAGATGAAAACGACCTTGCCGTGACGACCCAGCGGTTTGTCGGTAAAGAAAATGTTGCTATGGGCTTCCGGTTCTTTCAGTTGTTCATTAAGCAAAAAAAGTCCGGCCTGATCGAGAAGGTCAATAATATTATGGCGATCGGCCACTATGGTCAGATTGAACTCTAAACCGAAACGCCATTTTTTACAGGATTTATAACTGAAATCAGCCAGTGTTGTGCTGGTTGTTTTACCTGGCAGACTGGTACGCAGATCGTTGATCTGTTCCACCAGACCGGATCTGTCGGCCGCACTGAAAAGAAATAATTCCGTCGGCCATTCAAGAGGCAGATCCGTAAAAGTATCGCTGTCGGGGTTGGTTTCCTCCATGATGACATGAGCGTTAATGCCGCCAAAACCAAAGGCATTAACCCCGGCACGGCGGGGATGGAGGGGAGAGCGCACCCAGGGGCGGGTTTGGTCGTTAAGGTAGATGGTGCTGTCCTGCAGCGCTTCCGCCGGATTTTCGGCATGGAGGGTGGGGGGTAAAATTCGGTGATACAGGGCCAGGGCGGTTTTAATCATGGCCGCAGCGCCAGCCGCAGGCATCAGGTGACCGATCATTGACTTGACACTGCCCAGGGCCTGGACAGGGATTCCATTGGTTTCCCTTTTGAAAAAACCGGTAATCGACAGAAGTTCCACCTGGTCGCCGGCCGGAGTACCGGTGCCGTGTCCCTCAATTAAACTGATGGAATGCGGGTCGATCCCGGTTTGGCTATATGCTCTGTCCAGGCAGGTCATTTGCCCTTCGTGCCGGGGAGCAAGAACCGCGTTGCCGCGCCCGTCACTTGATGTGGCGCTGCCACGCAGCAGCGCATATATTCTCCGTCCCGCCTTTTCTGCTGCCGACAAAGGTTCAAGAACCAGCATACCCAGCCCTTCGCCCACCAACATTCCATCGGCATTATTAGAAAATGGGCTGATAATGTTTGTTGGAGAAAGGGCGCCGAGGCGGGAGAATGTCCACTGGAAACTGGGATTACCGGCCAGGAATACGCCGCCGGTTATGACCCGGTCGGCCCGGCCGCTTTGCAGGGCGGCAATACTGTTATCCGCCGCAACCAGAGCAGAAGCACAGGCCGCGTCAATGGTGTAATTGCCGCCCATGCAGTTAAATCGATTTGCCACCCGGCCTGTGGCGATATTGGGGATGCCGAAAGGAATGCGGTCTGCGTTAAGATGACTGAATACGGATTGCAGTTCATCTGCCACCCGACCAAGCATATCGTGATCCAGATCAGGTTGCAGTTTGCGCAGTACGGAAAGAACCTGAGGGATAACCTCCACCCGCATATGTACCTGCTGAAGATAATTACCAAGATACCCCCCTCTGCCGAGGATGATCTCGGTATGGTTGAGATCATCCTGCTCCGGATGGATTCCGGCATCCTCCAGGGCCTGGTCAACTGTTTCCAGAATTAACATCTGTTCAGGATCAACTTTTTCACATATACCCGGCATAATACCATAATCAGCCGGGTAAAAGCGATGAAGTTCAGGTAGAAATCCACCCTTGGTACAGGTAATTTCATCTCCTTTGAGTAAAACAGCATCCTGCCTGACCCGGTCACGTTCCGCCGGAATATCTGTAATACAGTCTTTGGCGGATAGAATATTTTGCCAGTAGGCCGTTACATTTTCAGCTCCGGGGAACATGCAGGCCATACCGACAATGGCAATGGGTTCTTTACTGTTCATGTCGGTTTGCCGTTGTTTGAGTCGGTGTCGGCCCGGATTTTCTGATTAGGCCGGTTAGTATTCTTTTGTTTAGATTCCGGTTCATAATAACCCGGACATCACGGGCTTTGGCATAGAGCCTGTTCCTTTTATCCTTAAAGAGAAAGTCGAGATGGAGTATGGGGGTGTCGCATTTTTTCACCACTACTTCACAGAAAATTTTGTTGCCGTCATAGGGTTGGAAGCGTTTATATTCAGTAATGTCGCCGGGTAACGGCATCATGCCGTTGAATTCCTGCGACCAGATCAGGCTCAGTTGATACGCACAGTCAAAAAGTAAAGGATCAATCAGCCATTTGCCTGAAGCGGCAAGAGTTGTTTGGGGACTGGATGGAGTGATAATACCCTTGATCCCGGCTGTGCCGTCGAGATTTATGGATAATCCCTTTACTGCGGTAATACGCCGGAACATGCCCTGATGGAAAAGCCGGGTGTTATACATCATTTTCACATCAAGCGGATAATCAACCGGATCCTGAAGCTGATCCGGCTCCACCGGTTGCAGGGAAGATTTGTTGTCCAGGGTTACGGTGCAGCTGTAATTATATTGTTCGGCAGGCATGTCGGAACTTTGCAGCATAACCATGTATTCCCGGCGAAAGCTGTTCTCTTCATGTGAAATAAGTGAAACATTGATATCAATTTGCCGGCTTTGTCCGGCCGGGAGAATAATGCCTTTAAAAAGGCGGAAATCGCGTAATCCGGCAAAATTTAAATTTTCTCCGGTGAGTACGGCGGCTTCGGCCATTAACTCAAGGGCCATGGCGGCCGGGAGAACCGGATTGCCGTCAATGCAATGATCAGCAAGATACGGGTGGCTGTCGGTGTTGAGAGTGAAATGAAATGATTTTTGTCTGATGTCTACCGGCAATTCCGGAGTGATGGAGGCAAGAGGCAGTTTTTCATCCATTTCCATGGCCAGATTGGTACTTAATTCACGGCTGCCGAAGATGATCACTTCCCCGGCTCTTTCTTCCGAGGCGATAATTTCCGTCATCAGCATATCAACGCCGGTCCGGCCGGGGATAAGGGAGATGCCCAGATCATCAAATTGTTTGCGTACCGTATCATCCACCATGCCGTCACTTTGCCATGGTCCCCAGTTAATGGCGGTAACCCTGGTTGACCAGGCTGCGTTTAATTTAACGGCCAGCTTGTTAAGTATTTCATTGGCTGCGGCATAGTCGGCCTGGCCTCTGTTGCCGAATCGCCCGGATATGGAAGAGAAGAAGACGAGAAAGGCAAGATGTTGCTGTTTAAGTTCCCGGGCCAGAATTTCAGCTCCAATGATTTTGGTATCAAGCACTTTGCTGAAATTCCCTTCATCTTTATTGACAAGCAGACTGTCACGGATGATTCCCGCTCCATGAATGACTCCGTCAATATGTTTATGATCCATATAAATTGATTTTATAAAGGTTGAAAATTCAACTCTGTCCGTACAGTCGACAGAGTGATAATAAACATCGGCTCCATACTCTTCCATCCTGGTGATATTGCAGCGCAGATTATGTTCATTGGTCAGATTTGTTATTTCCCGGTTAACCAGGGCCGGAGTAGGGATCCGGCCCCGGTCTTTTATCCGCTTGATAAGGACGGCTTTTAAACCCTGTGCATCATTTTCAGCCATATCGGCAAGTTGTGCCAGTTCGGCACAGCCGATATCGGTTCGCTGAGGAAGTGGGCTGCGGCCGGTAAGAATGAGGCGTGGAGCATAGAGTTTTGCCAGTTTGACGGCCGCTGAAGCGGTAATCCCCCGGCCTCCTCCGGTGAGAAGAAAAACCGGCTTATGGCTGTTGCTTCCAAACGGCTTTTCTTTTTCTACGAATAACGGGGCCGGGCGCAGCTTTATACAGCTTCTTCGGCTGCCGTTCCAGCAAGTTTCCTGGAGGTTATCACCGGAATTCATTTCCAGGAAAACAGCTCGAACCTGTTTGTCCGGAATTTGGTCGGGATGAAGATCAATGCATTTTACTTGAATTTCCGGAACTTCATGACCAATGGTTTTGGCTATGCCATGGCAACCATTCTGTAATGGATTGTAATCTATAACATTCTTCAGACCAAAATCACCTCCCATACCGCTTATACTGAACCAGAATGATTTGTTCATGTTTTGCAGGTGGCTGACCAGGGATTTGGCCAGACGAAAGGTATTGAGAATTGCGGCTTTACCAGTGCCTTCCTTCTTACAGTCCAAGGGTAACGTATTGATAACTCCGGCAATGTGGCCATGACTTTTAATAATATTGTTAATGCAACCGTCAATGTTCTGCTGGTCATTAAAATCGCAGATAAAGGAATTTTCTGAAAAACTTTCTTCATTGTTGTTTTGACTGAGCAATATTGTTGTTTTGTTGTTTTCAGTTAATTTTTTTTGAATGGCTGAGCCCAGCGGATGATTTCCACCAATAATAAGAATCAGGCCGGAATTTTTTTCCCATTGGCTGCCGATAATAAAAGGTGCCTCAATAAGTTCCAGCAGATAGCGCCGTATCGGGGCGGTAATTTTAGCCACAGGCGATGGTGCCGGATATTCCGTAGCGATGCTGTTTTGCTGTTCGGTATCGGTTGTTTCCTCTTTGGCTTTATTCTGCATAAAAGTATCGGCCATCCAGTCACGAATTTCAGTAATGGTGCGGAGTTGGGCTGCCTGCTCAAAATATTTTTCATTGGCAATGTCATTAAGAGCCGGATGGCAATCTTTCAGGGCGGTAAGGATTTCCACCCTTTTTATGGAATCAATGCCGAGGTCAGCCTCAAGATGTTGACTGCCGGAGAGCATATCTTTCGGATACCCGGTGCGTTTACTGATGACCTCAAACAGCATGGCGGAAAGATCCGCCGGCCCTGATTTGTCGGGGAGGGGCTGAATAACAGGGTTTTTGTCGGGTGTTTTGTCTTGTTTTGTTTCAACAGCCCGGCTGGATTCCGTTTCCGGTTCAACTCTATCGGCAGGGGGTGAAGCAACGGGCTGGTTTGTGGGGACATGTACTGCTGGTGCCGTGGTGCCGGTCAATGATTGAAAGAGTGTCTCCTGCATACTCCACATACGCTGCATCATTTCCCTGCGTTCCTGTTGTGCCTTTTCCTGCTGATCAAGGAATAATGACATGGAATCCTGAAACTGAGAAATCAGCTGTAATTTGTCGTTATTAAGGGCTTGACCGACATTGCTTTGTTGTTGTGCCGCCGGCTGATGAAGGGGTGCATTACCAGGGGCCGGTACATTTTCATCAATAAAATTTAGTTGTGGCGGAGGCTGGATCGTTTCATCCGGTTGGGGAGCAACTGTGGGCAGGGCTACCCCACCATTAACCTTGAAAACAGCAGCAGAGGGGGTGATCTCCGCTACAGGATCCGGAATATGGCGATTTCTGAAAAGAGGTGAGATGTTAACATGATGGCCAATAGCCCATAATTCGGCTATGCCATGGATAAAACTCTTTATCTCCTGTCCGGCGGATCCGCTAAGGGCAATGCTTTGGTGGGGAGTATCACGGAGAATGCCGGCGGTCAGCCCGGTCAGTACCCGGCCCGGACCAATTTCTACAAAAGTTTTCGCTCCTGCCTGGTGCATATTGCGGATTTGATCAACAAAGTGGACGGGACTGATGAGATGATCGGCTAATGTTGTGGCTATAGCTACTGGTTTACTGGGATATGGTTGTGCTGTCTGGTTGCTGAAAACAGGGATGCTGCCCTTATGAAACATCCGATTTTGTAGAGTTTTTTGCCATTTAACGGCCGCTTTCGACATAAATGGGGAATGAAAACCGTGTGAGACCGGTAATCTTTTAAATGAGATGTTTTTTGTGGAGCAACGATCCTCCAACGCATCAAGTGCTGCTATGCTGCCTGAGACAACAGTCTGTGTCGGGCTGTTATAATTTGCCGGATACAGTTCTTTTATTCCCTTTATCAGTGGCGCAAATTCTGCGGTATCAATACGAATTGCCGTCATACCACTGGTATTTCCATGGTCTGCCGCCATTAATCGACCACGCTGAACAGCAAGACTCAGCATGGTTTCATCATTAATTATGCCGGCGGCCCACAGGGCAGTCAGTTCTCCAAAACTATGCCCTGCGCAAAAATCAGGTTTGAGACCGAACTCTACCAGTAAGCGATACAGCCCCATTTCCGTTATGGCCAGGGTTGGCTGGACAATTTCAGTGGCAACAAGCGGCTTTTGAGCTATGCCGGGAGGAGGAAAAAGTTCAGCGAGAAAATCTGTTTCCGCTATATTTTTTAAAATACTTTGAGAGTTTTCCAGGGATTCCCGAAAAACAGGAAAGAACATGGCCGGTTCGCGGCCCATATTACGCTTTTGTGATCCCTGTCCGGAAAAAAGCAGGGCAAGATTTGCCGGTAAATCTTTTTGGTTTTGCTGATACAGCCATATTCCGCTGGGTAAATGCTGTTTTCTTTTGTTACGGATATGATCCTGCAAAAAAGCAATATGTTTTTGTAGTTCCTGCTGATCTGCGGCAAACAGCGCCAGGCGTACTCCTCTTGCCGCTGTTTTTTGCATTTCATAATGGCGACGACTGAGAAGGGGCAGGGAAAGAGTGTTGTCTGCTGTTAATGAGGCTAATACTTTTAAGGATTTGAACAGATCTTTGTCATCTGTGCCGCTGAGGCAAAATAATTCCCCGGGCCATAAGTTGTCGGGGATATATTGCCTGCCGACGCTGCCGATCGGACTTTCCTCCAGGGCAACATGAAAATTAGTGCCGCCAAAACCAAAGGAGTTAACCCCGGCTCTTCTTGGCCGGGTTTGCCCGAACCAGGGACGGTTAGCGGTGTTAATATAGAGTGGAGAATTGTCGGGCACAGTGGTTTTGTCGGTTTTTTCGGCGTTGAGAGTGGCTGGTAAAATTTTATGATGCAGGGCAAGACAGGTCTTGATCATACCATTGATCCCGGCGGCGGCTTTGGTATGTCCAATGGCTGATTTAATAGAACCAACAGCGCAACTTGCAGGTTTAGCTTCGGCATTGTTTAATACATTCCTGATAGAAGTCAGTTCTGTGCGATCTCCCAATACCGTGCCGGTACCATGGGCCTCAATAAGTGAAACCGTGGCTGGAGAGTAGCCGGCGATCTTATATGCCCGTTCAACAGCCAGTACCTGACCCTCCGGGACAGGCGCCGTCATGCTGCGCCCCTTGCCGTCACTGGAGCCGCCAACGCCTTTGATAACCGCGTAAATCCGGTCATTGTCACGGACGGCATCCTCCATACGTTTTAATACTGTAACACCAACCCCTTCTCCCAGAACAATGCCGTCCGAGTCTTCATGAAGCGGCCGGGATCGGCCTTTTTTACTTAAAGCCCTGGTTTTGCTGAAGCAGGTGTAGCCGAAAGGATGCTGGGTGGTGTCAACGCCACCGACAATTGCCAGGTTGGTGTCGCCGTAAACCAGTTCCTGACAGGCGACTTTCACTGCGGCAAGGGAAGATGCGCAGGCCGCATCAACGGTAAAGTTCAACCCTTTGAGATCAAAACGGTTACTGATGCGTCCGGCCACAACATTACTTAGAATTCCCGGAAATGAATCTTCTGTCCATTCAGGAAGAACATCGGCTAATGCGGCCATGATTTTTTCTCTTGAATCATCGGAAATTCGGGTGGTTCTTCCCAGGTATTCATTTAAGGCGGAGCGGACGCTGTAAGCCAGAGCAAGATCACCGCCACCACCGGAGGTCCCGAAAAAAACAGAGGTGTTGAGCCGATCAAATTCTTTGTTTTTGTAACCGGCATCGGCAATAGCCATGCTTACGGCTTCAAGGGCCAGGAGTTGTGCCGGTTCAATGCTCGGCACTGTGGTTGGAGGGATGCCGTAGTCGGCACTGTTTATATGGACATCGTCAAGAAAGGCGCCTTGATCGGAATATATTTTGTCCGGTGTCTGCGGGTCGGCATCAAAGTTGATGTCTTTGCGCCAGCGGCTTTCCGGTACCGGGCCAACCAGGCTCATTTTCGCCAGAATATTATGCCAGAAGGTATCCGGATCATGGGCGCCCGGAACAAGACAAGCCATACCGATAACGGCGATGTCGGTACGGGCGTATTTGCCGCTTTCCGGCAATTCCCGTGTGGCATTATTGCTGATTATCTGTTGATTCTCCTTCATGGCAGGCTGTCGGCAGACAGACTGGTGCAAGGTTTTCATGGTAGTGGCAGCATCTATTAATCCTGCTGTTTCTCCCATCATGTAACAGCCTTCCCGCACTTGCTGTTTGGCGGGAATTGGGGTAAATTCCTGATCTGCCTTTTGTCGGGTCAGGCCACGGCTGGCAATGTGCAATCTGCCGATATTATCTTTGTCCAGGGTCCGGCGAATTGTCGTCTTATCAAGGCCCTGGGCATGGAGTTCACTTTTTTTACGGATAAAATCTTTGGCGTATGGCGTTGCGGCACAGCGAATGGCGTGACCATCGCCGCTTTCCAGGACAATGGTCTGCTTGCAGGAGATAATCGTTTGTCTGAAGGTTTCAACAATGGCGCCGCTTGACACGGATTCGTCACAGGCCAGATAGGCGGTACCCATGATAATACCAAAACAGGCCCCAAGTTTTTCCAGGGGTGGGGCAAAGCAGGCGGCCATATTGGCTGACAATGTATCTGATATTCCACCGGCCAGAATAACATGGACGCCGTCAAGATCGTTATTGTTGTCCTTTGCCAGGGAGGTCAGTTCGTAAACAGCTGCCTGCCACAGGGAAAAACTGTTTATCGGCCCGACATGCCCGCCGCTTCCCCGTCCTTCAAAAATAAAATAGCGCACCCCGGCTTTAAAATAATCACGGATAAGACCTGGTGACGGAACGTGAAGATAGGCGGGAATTCCCATGTCGGCAAGTTGCTTATAATGTGATGGCCGCCCCCCGGCTACAATTACTGCGGCAGGTCGGTATTTTTTTAACAGTTCAAGTTGTTGATCCAGTATGTTGCCGGGCGCAAAACCGATAATCCCGGCGCCCCATGGTCTATCTGCCAGTATTTTCGAGGTTTTTTTGAGAAGATTTTCAAGGCGTGATCCGTGATGTAAGGCCAGGGCGGCAAAGGGTAATGCCCCATTATCTGCAACTGCAGCTAGGAATTCAGGCTTGTCGCTGACATGGGCCATAGGGCCTTGAAAAACAGGAAACTCAATATTCCTTTTTTGGGCCAGGGGGTTACCGGGACGTAGTGGATAGTAGTTTCCGATTGTTTCGAGGTTATCAGTCAGTTGATTGTTAAATTGATCCAGTAGTTCTGTTAATGATTCAGCCTGACTGGCGCAATGGGCGGCCCAAAAGGCTTCTTCCCCCAGAGGTGGAAGAGAGGAAATTAATGATTGTGAGGAGA
>JANTGB010000032.1 GCA_024763115.1 Desulfobulbaceae bacterium
TCGAAGTCCCAAACGAACGAATCTAAGGCACTGGTAAACACTTACAGGACTGAAGGTTATCGTAAATTTGGTGCCCTGGTGAACGGTTACAATGAAAGCAGCAATAAAAGCAATATTACTATCAGCTATACTTTTCTGCCTTGTCCTTCCTGCCTGCAAACAACGCCACAAGCCTGAGCTTATGCTTTATGATTTTAACCGGGAAGCTGATCTGGACAGGCTGTCATGGAGCTGTCGGACGTTTTACGCCCTGGATAAACGCCATGCAGTGAGCGGATACAGCCTGCGCCTGGAAATGTATCCTGATTCCTATCCCGGCCTTAAAAGCGGACGGATGAAAAACAACTGGGCCGGGTATAACTTCCTTTGCCTGGAAATCTTTAATCCCGGCCGCAAACCCCTGCGCCTGGCCTGCCGGCTTGACGATCGGCGCGATAATCCGCCCTATGCCGACCGGGTCAATATGCCGATTCATCTCAAACCTGGAAAAAACAGCGTCCGGCTTGACCTTACCGCCCTTCGCACCTCCGGCACAAACCGGCCCCCGGCTCTAAACCATATCTATAGAATGTATTTTTTCCTCTGCGCGCCGGAGAATAAAACCACCCTGTTTGTGGACGATATTCGTTTAAGTGGAGGATAAAAAAACGACAAAATAAAGGTAACTGCTCACAGCAGCATATGAATGCTTACCGTATGTTTTGGATTTTATTCAGTGATTTTTACAAAATCGGCAATCAATCGCAGATATTCATCTTCATTGATTATTTTAATCCCGTTTTCCCCGGCCTTTTTCAGTTTGGCCGATCCTACCTTTGTTCCGGTAACCAGCAGATCAGTCTTACCGGTGATCGACTTGCCGGTTTTAGCGCCCAGGGACTTGGCCTGTTTTTCCATGGCAGATCTGGAGCCCTGTTCCATCCTGCCGGTAAATACAATCAGTTTATCCTTGATTGGACTATCGTCATTGCTCACTGCCCGCATGGTTTTTTCCAGTTTGAAGCCCAACCGGTATAGCTCATTAAAAAGCGGAGCAATGAGCTTCAGGCCCTGACAAACAGCCCTGGCCGTGAGCTCGGCAAAACCTTCAACTGCGACAATTTCCTCTTCACTTAATTGCAGTACCTTTTCCAGCTGGTAAACAGCAAGCAGTTTTTCGCAGTTTCCCGGCCCCAGCCGGTAAATGCCGAAAGCAGCCAGAAAACGCCAGTCTTCAATCTGTTCCATCCGACTGCGTCGCAATTGATTTACCAGATTTTGCGACTGCTTTGGGCCAAAGCCCATTTCGTTGAATTCTCCGGCAGTCAATTGATAAATTTCAGAGACGCTCTTTATACCATGATCGTAAAGTTTGTTAATCGTGGCCGGGCCGAAGCCATCAATATTGGCCAGGGTACGAAAAAAATGCTCAATTGCGTGAGTAATCTGGGCCGGACAGCCCATGTTATTGGGACAGCGCAGATAATCGTTATCCCAGAACAGTTTTGTCCTGCAACTGGGGCAGATCGTGGGAATCTGCGGCTCAGCTGCGATAATTACCTGTTCAATCTTGGGAATAACCTCGCCGCTACGGGAAAGTTCAATAATTGCTCCCGGTCCGATGCCTTTATCCTTGACCATTTTAAAATGATGAGCTGTGGCCCTTTTAATCATAGCTCCGCTTAACCTGACCGGCTCAACCTCGGCCACCGGATTTACCCGCCCTGAGCGCGAGGTCCGGGCAATTACCCTTATAACTTTCACCCTCGCCGTTTCCGTATTTTCCTTGTAAGCTATCTGCCAGCGATAATGGTGCCTGGTGGCTCCCATGCTTTTCTTCAGGACCGGATCAGTTATTTCCAGTACCACCCCGTCCACGTCATAATCGACCCGTTTTTTCATATCAGCAATTATGACGCTGAAATTTTCCGCCAGTTCAGCCCAGATTCCCTCCCAGCGGGGCAGAAGAGTAAAGGGATAAAAAACAGCCGCTCCCTGAGCAACAGCCGACGCCGCCTGCTCGTTAAGCTCCTTTTCTCTTATTATCCCGGCCTGAAAATTACGGGGATTATCATAATGGGCCGCAAGATTTTTCTGAAAAAAGGTGTGATTAACAACTATTTCCCCGGCTCCCAGGCCGCGCTGTCCGCCGGCGGCCACCTGCAGCCCCCTGGCAAAAACCCGACTGATATCAGTGCCCCGACGGCCATCGCCCCTGGTGTATAATCTTTGCCCGTCATCATAAGCCGCATAGCCGTCCAGTTTGGGGCTTGCTCTAAATATCAGCTTGGAAAAATCAAGACCTGATTTTTCCGCAGCCCGCTTAATCCGCTCGGCCCAGGCGGAGACCCCGGCAAAACTATAGGCTTTAGCCGTGGAGAGCATCCGCTCCGGCAGTTCAACGGTCTTGGGGCTGAAAGCTGGTTCCGGCTCCACCTCCTGCAGGAAAGGATGCTCCGGCTGCCGACGGCTCAATTCAGCAATAAAAACATGATCATAACTACTGTCACTGATCAGCGGTTCACCAGCCCGGTAAAGAAGATTGGCAATTTGGATAAATTCTCCTAATTCATCATCATTCAAGCTGGAAAGCGATATATCTCCTTCGGCAATGGCGGCCAGTTTTTCATTGTCCAGCAGAGTTTGCAGTTCGGTTTTCGCAATAATTTTGCTCTGTGATTGGGTTATCTGCATGTTTTTTCGCTTAAAAAAATAATAACAGTTCAGGTAAGCACCCTTAAAAACAGGGCATAAACTTCGATTGCGGATAAAGCGCAGCTGAATAGTTACAAAAAATATTATCTGGGCAAAATGCTGATGTTCCCTTAAAATAGCTGATGTTGAACTTGCCCGCAGATAATTTTACCGCTTTTAATCAAATTTGCCGCACTCAAATGGCTGGTAATGGAAAATCTCAGCCGGGCGGTTCCGGGGGGAACGGTGGGCGGCCGGACTGCAGTGGCGAAAATTCCCTGTTCTCGCAGGGCGGCAGCAAGGCTGACCGCCTTGTCGCTGTCTCCAACTGCCAGGGGGATAATTTGCGAAAAACCGCTATTGTCAAACCCGGCTCGGCTTAACTCATCTTTAAAAATTTTTACCTTATCCCATAATTCCCGGCGTAATTCCGGCTGCTTTTGGATTAAATCCACAGCAGCCAGGGAGGCACCGATAACCGCCGGCGGCAGGGCGGTCGAAAAGATAAAGCTCCGGGCCCGGTTGACCAGGTAATTAACCATTTGCCGGGAAGCTGCCGCGTAAGCCCCATAGCTGCCCAGGGCCTTGCCAAAGGTGCCAATGGCAATATCAACCTGGCCGGTAACGTCATTTTCCTGGATCAGCCCCCCGCCATTGCGGCCGAAAAGCCCGGTGGCATGGGCTTCATCCACCATGAGCAGGCAGTTGTATTTTTCTTTCAAAAAGGTCAGTTCAACCAGAGGACAAAAATCGCCGTCCATGGAATAAAGGGATTCTACAACTATCAGGGCCTGATTTTTCCCTCGCTTTTTTTTTAGTAATTCTTCCAGATGATCAAGGTCATTATGACGGAATCTTTGTAGATCGGCTCCGGCCAGGCGACAGCCGTCATAGATAGAGGCGTGGTTTAAACGGTCGGAGAAAATGACGTCTTTGCGGCCCACCAGGGCCGGAATAATCCCGCTGTTAGCCAGAAAGCCGCTGCCGAACAGCAGGGCCGCCTCTTTGCCTTTAAGTCCGGCAATTTTATCTTCCAGCTCATGAAAGATAAAAAGATCACCGCTCATCAGCCGGGCTGCCCCGGCTCCGGCCCCGTATTTTTCCAGGAAAAGGCGGCTCTTGCTGATAACTTCAGGATGAATGGACAGGCCAAGATAATCGTTTGAGGAAAAATCAAGCAGAGGGGATGCGTGTTTATCATGCTTAAGCTTTATAAAGCCGGGGTCAACCCTGCTGATCGGCATAAGCCGCCGATATTGACCCTCTTTTTTCCGTCTGCTGAGCCAGGATTTTATTGCCGCCATATTTCTTTTATATCATTAACAAATTTTAAATCCTGTTGTACCGACCTGCCTCTTTCGGTCAAATAACCGCCGATCATCATACCGTCCGCTCCGGCCAGAAAAGCCGAACTTAAAAAATCAGCAAGAGCCGACTCCCGTCCTGCGGCCAGGCGCAAAGGAATATCCGGCAGAATCAGCCGAAACAGACTGATGGTGCGGAGGATATCATTAATTTTAAGAGGTGGCAGGTCAGCCATGGGCGTGCCGGGCAGAGGAATGAGGATATTTATAACCGCAGAATCAACCCGGCATTGCTTAAGGCTTTGCGCCAGGGAAATTCGATCTTCTTCACTTTCTCCCAGGCCGATTATGCCGCCGCTGCATGTTTCCAACCCAGCCTTTTTCGCCGCTTTCAGAGTTGCTGTTCTTTCAGCAAAGGTATGGGTGGTGACGACATGGGGGAAAAATTCAGCCGATGTTTCCAGGTTATGATGAAAACGGTTGAGTCCCGCCTCCTGCAGCCGGGATAATTCAGCAAAGGTCAAAATGCCCAGGGAAGCGCAGATTTTGATATCCACCTTATCCCGCAGGGCGGAAATCGTCTCAACAACCTGGTCAAGCTCAGGGCCGTGCAGCCCCCGGCCACTGGTAACAATGGAAAAATGGCCGGCTCCGTTATTTTTTGCCTGCCGGGCCGCAGCAATAATTTCATCTTCATTTCGCAGGGAATAAACAGGCGCGTCTGTCCGGTAATGAGCCGACTGGGTGCAGAATCGACAATCCTCGCTGCATCGGCCTGATTTGGCATTCATGATGGAGCAGAGAGAAAATCCGTCCCGGCGTCTTGCAAGTTTGACGGCCAGGGCCTCAGTCATCAGCCGGCGACTGGACATTTGAGTGATTTTTTCCAGAGCAATCATTTGTAAAATTCAAAATAAAGGAAGATTTCCTGATTTAACTCCGAACCTTAAAAGTCCGGCAGCGCCTCATTTGCGGAAACCAAATACCCCACCCTTGGTATTGGGGGCAAAGGCGACATTTTTATAGCCGGCCCGGCTCCTTTTCCTGCTTTTCGCCCGGCCCGGTACAGGGGCGAATTTCAGGTCTTCCGCCGGAATCCCGGTCAGGGCTTCCCGGTATATCTTGTAAAATTGAGCTCCTTCGCGGAAATAACTTTTTTTTGTCAGCCAGCGCGGCCATTTGCCCTTACTTTTTTCACTGGAAAACAGAGAGAGATTGGCCAGCAGCCCGGCGATATGTTCCTTGTCGCCTCTTTTGATATTGAGGTGCTGCATATTACTCTCAAGTTCATTTTTAATGTCCCTTGAGATGTCGAAGGTGGCCTTTCTTGTTATTTTTTCCTGGAGCAGGGGAAAAGAATTGCGGGCCCAGGGAATAAGAATAATAGCAAGGAGAAGATGATCGGGAATCAACCTGTCCCGGCTGTGCAGACGATCAATTACCTTGAAAAGAGCAAGAAGACAACGGCTGTTTTCCCTGTCTTTGCCGACCGGGTCGATTATTCCTTTGTAAAAGGGAAAGAGGGTAAAAAAGATGCCGCAATCCAGGGCAAGTTCGGCCCAGGCAACACAGGAAGTACCATGCAGATCCTTGAAAAGTTCATCCCTGATCCTGGAAACGGGACAGATATACAGGCTTTCCCGATGCCTGATAATCGCCTCCCAGGTTGCCTGATCAATGGTAAAACCGGTGCGGGAGGCATGGCGGATGGCCCGCAGCATGCGCACCGGGTCTCTGGTGATTCGCCTGTCCGGGTCTCCGACAATGCGGACAATATGATTATTTAAGTCGGCTACTCCGCCTGCATAATCAATAATGGTAAAATTTTCTATTTCATAAAAAAGGGCGTTAATAGTCAGGTCGCGGCGGAAAGCGTCATCAGCCAGGCTGCCATAGGTGTTGTTGGCGGCCAGCACCTCATCCCTGCCGTTAATATCATATTCACTGCGGCAGCGGAAGGTGGAAACTTCGATAATCTTGTTGCCGTGAAAAAAAACCTGAACCAGGCGGAAGCGCCGGCCTATTGTCCGGCTGTTGCGGAACAGTTTGCGTAACTGGCCGGGCCGGGCATTGGTGCTGATATCAAAATCTTTAGGAGTTTTGCCGAGGTAAAGATCCCGAACCCCGCCACCCACCAGAGCGGCCTTGAAACCGGCATCGCGCAGACGGTAGAGTACCTTGAGCGCTTCCCGGTCGATATTCCGCCGCGATATGGGATGCTCAGATCTGGAAACAATCAGAGGTTCAGGATAATCAGGATGAGTTGACAATCTTTTTCGGCCTCACAAACGGGGATGACAATCAGGCAGGAACTACGACCGGTTTTGGTTCTTTATAAATTGATTCAGCTGCGGTGACAAACTGGTCAAATACCTCTTTTACAGAGATGATCTTATCTATTTTATAGACATTTTCACCGGAAAAAAACAGCCCTTCCTCGTAATTACCGTCCCTGGCCTGGCGCAGATGTTCACTGATGCAGTAATGATGATCGCATTTTTTCAGGCACTTATACTTGCATTCCTTGGTGGACGTATCTTCTCCCCTGGCCAGTTTTTCAATAAAAGGAGTTATAATGGCCCGGCCCGGCATACCCACCGGCGATGAGGTAAGGGTGACCTGATTTTTTTTTGCTTCCAGCAGGGTCTGTTTGAAGCGGTCGGCAACCGAGCATTCATGGGTAAGGACGAACCGGGTGGCTATCTGCACCCCGTCAGCTCCATATTTATCCATCATTTCAGCCATTTCATAGCCGTTGGTTATGCCGCCTGCCGCGATCAGGGGAACTTTTTTAACAACCTTTCTTATCTCCGGAAACAGATCCCGCAAGGCAACATCAGTACCCAGGTGACCGCCCGCCTCCTTGGCTTCAACTACGATTGCCGCAGCTCCCAGTTTTTCCGCCAGCCGGGCAAAAGCAGGCGAGGAAACTATCATGACAATGGGGGTATTTGTCTCTTTACCGATTTTAAAAATATCCCGGGAAAATCCGGCCCCGGTAACAATAAAATCGACCCCTGCCTCAATCGAGCCCATTACCAGTTTATAAAAATTCTTCATGGCAAACATGATATTTACCGCGATAACTCCCTTGGTCAAACTCTTGGCCTTGCGGATATCAGCCTGCAATTCTTCTACCGGCAGGGCGGAACCACCGATTGTGCCGATGCCGCCGCATTCAGCTACGGGCACGGCCAGAGCCGAGGTGGAAACGCGGATTGACATCCCTCCCTGAACAAGAGGGATTTTTGCCGTAAAGGGACCGATTTTAAGCGGGGGTAACTTCATGATACTCTTTTTCCATTCAATTTATTTTTTGCTTATAACTATTCATTTAGGGGCAAAAAACCGCCCGACCGATGTCCTGTAACTGTCCAAAGGCTCCTGGATTTGTTCATTCAGGTCGGCATAGCGTACTTGAGCTGCACGAGCAGACATAAATGGACGAATGTGAGGCGCAGCTGAACAGTAAATTCTGCTGCATTTTTTTTGCTGCGATATTTTTTTGCTGCGATAATGATAGGCTTATATTAATTTGTCAAGCATTGCATTAAAACATTTTTGTTTCAAAATGTCTTGTGTTAATCCTTTTGCTCTATTTTTTGGCCTTCCGCCGCATCAGGTTCAGGCACAACCGGCAATAATAAACACAAGGTGATCATAATGAAAATTAATCATGAAAATTAATCCTCATCTCATTGGTTTTGATATTGACTGCGTGGTGGCTGACACCATGGATGCATTTATCCGCCTGGCTGCTGAAAATTATAACCTGGTAGTCACGCCGGAGCAGATTACCAGGTTCCGGGTGGAAAAATGCCTTGATATTGATCCGGTTATTATTGAAAAAATTTTTACTCATCTGCTGAAGACTCCGGAGGAGTGCGGCCTGAAGCCCATGCAGGGCGCAGTGGATGTTCTAACCGAGATGGCTGATTATTCTCTGCTTAATTTTGTCACGGCCCGCCCGGATCCCGACCCCATTGCCGCCTGGCTCCATGCGGTTCTCGGTCCGGAAGTTTTTAGAAAAGTCAGGCTTGCCGCTACAGGTGAACATAATGACAAAACAGAATATATTAATGATATGGGTTTGAAATATTTTGTTGATGACCGGGCCCGAACCTGTATACAATTAGCCGGTGAAGGAATTAATGCCATAGTTTTTAACCAGCCCTGGAATAAGGGCCGTCATAATCTGCCCACAGTCAACAACTGGCTTGAGCTGCGCGCTTTATGGTGAACATTTAAAAATGCTCTGTCCTAATTGTCGGCAAAAGATAAAAGTTTATAGAAATCCGGTTCCCACCGTTGATATAATTATTGAAGTAGGTGGCGGCATTGTCCTGATTGACAGAAAAAATCCGCCTCCGGGCTGGGCTATTCCCGGCGGTTTTGTCGACTACGGCGAATCTTTGGAAAAAGCGGCCGTGCGGGAAGCCGGGGAAGAAACCGGCCTTGACGTAAAACTGGTCCGCCAGCTACATACTTATTCAGATCCTGAGCGGGACAAGCGGCAACATACTATTTCCACGGTTTTTATTGCAGTGGCGACAGGCGAACCTGTGGGTGGAGATGATGCGCTCCGGGCCCGGATATTTACTCGCGCAAATCTACCTCCTCTTGTTTTTGATCATGAGAAAATTCTGCAGGATTATTTTTTATTCAAAGATAAAAATATTGGATCTTGATAACGAATTTACGCCGCAAAATGTAGTTTTCCTTTCAATCAGATTTTTTGTATCCGCCCGGTATTCACATTAAATGGTAACTACTATAAGGGCACCGCATATTCGGATTCGAAGTTTATGGAAGTTAATCACCACCCCTGTGAACGGTTACGTTTGTTTTTTTGTTATTGTGTTATTGTGTTATTTTAAGTAGTTATGCTGTATATATTTTTGAATTATTGATTTGTTGGTGAAAATGCGAAAAAGAGGGGTAGAAAGAGTTGAATTTGTTCCTTTTCTCTGGTATATAAGGCCGATTACTTAGAGGAGGAGGGTATAGTTTAATGGGAAACAACGAAACAGAAAACATTACAAAGGACAGTTTTGATACTGTCGAAGAAGGCGCAAGCTTTGCGGAATTATTTGCCGACGAGCAACTGACGGTAGCGGATGTCGGTTCTGTAGTGCCGGGCACAATCATTGGTCTTACGGATGATTTCGCCGTAGTTGACATCGGCGACAAATCGGAAAGTGAAATTTCCCTCAGCGAGTTTAAGAGCGATGGTGAGGAACTGGATGTAAAAGTTGGCGATGTCTTTGACGTTTTTGTCGAAAAACGTGAGGCTGAAGGCGGTCTTTGCCTGTCGCGGGAAAAAGCTATCGGAATCAAGGTGTGGGAAGATATTGCCCGAATTCAGGAAGAAGACGGCACGATTCAGGGCCGTGTTGAGAACAGGGTTAAAGGCGGTATGTCGGTTGATATTGGTGTTCCGGCCTTTCTGCCTTATTCTCAGATTGACCTGAGGCCGGTTAAAGATCTTGACAGCCTCATCGGCCAATTTTTTGAGTTTAAGATCCTTAAATATAATCGAAGGCGCAACAATGTCGTCATATCCCGCCGGGCCATTCTTGAAGAGGAACGGAAAAAACTGCGCGAAGATATGCGGGATAATCTGAATGAAGGCTCTATTGTCAAGGGTGCTATTACCAATATTACCGATTATGGTGTTTTTATAGATCTGGGCGGTCTTGACGGCTTGTGCCATATAACTGATTTGTCCTGGGGCAGAGTTTCCCATCCTTCCAAGTTATTTAAGGTCGGAGAAGAAATCGAGGTCAAGGTACTCAAGTTTGACAAAGAAAACGACAAGGTTTCTCTGGGTGTCAAACAACTTAAATCTGATCCCTGGAGTAGTGTGGAAGAAAAGTATCCTGTGGGCTCTAAAGCAGTGGGTCGGGTTGTAAGTATAACGGATTATGGAGTATTTGCTGAATTGGAAGAAGGGGTAGAGGGCCTGATTCATGTCTCCGAGATGTCCTGGTCCAAAAAAACCCGCCATCCTTCCAAGATGGTTGCGGTCGGCGATGAAGTTGAGGTTGCCATTTTAAATATTGATGCTGATGCCAAGCGGATTTCTTTAGGAATGAAGCAGTTGCAGCCCAATCCCTGGGATCTGGTTATTGATAATTATCCGGTTGGCTCTATTATTGAGGGTAAAGTTAAAAATATCACTGACTTCGGTATCTTTATAGGTATTGAAGAAGGTATTGACGGCTTGATTCACGTCTCCGACCTTTCCTGGACTGAACGGATCAAGCATCCTTCAGAGAAATATTCCAAAAATCAGGTTATCCAGGCGGTTGTCCTTAAAATCGACCGGGAAAGTGAGCGTTTTTCTCTTGGCATCAAACAGCTTGAGCCTGATCCCTGGCAGCAGGTCATAGAAAAGTATCCTGTAGGCGCGCCGGTTGAAGGTAAAATTACCAATGTCACTGATTTTGGAATCTTTGTTGAGGTGGAAGAAGGCATTGAAGGGCTTGTCCATGTTTCCGAAATCAGCAAAGAAAAAATCGCCACTCCGGTAGGAATGTACAATGTCGGCGATATGTTGAAAACCAAGGTAATTAATGTTTCGGCCAAGGATCGCAAGATAGGTCTGTCCGTTAAGGCCCTGGCGGAAGAATCATCTGAAGGAAGTTATCAGGATTTCAAGAAACAGCAGGCAGCGGCCGGACCTTCAACCATTGGTGATCTGTTGAAAGAAGAAATGGACAAAGAAGATTCAGCAGGAGAGTAAGGTAAGCGGACGGTCGAATTATTATGTCGGAAAAAAGGTTGTTTCATCAAAATCATCCCATACTTGCCGGTTGTCTTCTTCTGGCTGGTGTTGTTTTTATTTTTTTTGGTGGAATAACCTACTTTATTGTTAAACTCACTCATCGCGCCGGCACTGATATTTTTATTTCCCGCCCCGGTATTGGAGTAATTGAGCTTAAGGGGGTAATCAGCAGGTCTGAACAGACTATTGCCGACCTGGTGAAGTTTAAGAACAATGATAATGTAAAGGCTATTGTCGTCCGAATTGACAGTCCCGGCGGCGCGGTGGGGGCTTCCCAGGAAATTTTTCGGGAAATTAAAAGGGTGGGCAAGGTTAAGCCTGTTGTTGCGTCAATGGGTTCTGTCGCCGCATCCGGCGGCTATTACTGCGCTCTTGGCGCTGAAAAGATTGTTGCCAGTCGCGGCACCTTGACCGGCAGCATGGGAGTTATAATGAAATTTGCCAATCTTGAAGAAATTTTCAACAAGATCGGTTATAAAAATGAAACTATAAAAAGCGGCAAATTTAAAGACATGGGTTCCCCCGGCCGTTCCTTAACTCCAGAGGAACATCTTATGCTCCAGGCCCTGTTGGATAATGTTCACAGTCAGTTTATAAGGGATATCGCCGAAAGCAGGAATCTAGCTGAAAAAGATATAAGAAAAATTGCCGACGGCCGTATTTTTTCCGGCGACCAGGCCCATGAACTCGGCCTGGTCGATCAAATGGGCAATTTTACTGATGCTGTTCTCCTGGCAGCTGAGCTAGGCGGCCTGAAAGTCACTGATCCATACTTGATATATCCGGAAAAAAATGAATTTAACATGCTCAGGTTCATCAGTGGAAAAAGAGGAGAAGCATTGTTTAATTCTCTGGTAAGATCCGAGCCTGTCTTGGCATATCAGTGACCGAAAAAAATAATATTAGTAGGAATAAATATGTTAAAAAAAGATTTAGTTGATATTGTTACAAACCAAATGGACGACTTTCTGAAAAAAGATGTTGCCGAGGCTGTTGACATTATTCTAGAAACGATTACTGAAAGCCTTGAGCATGGCAACCGGGTCGAGATCAGGGGTTTTGGCAGTTTCAGCGTCAGGCAGCGTAAAGGCAGATCAAGTAAAAATCCCAGAACTGGAAAAATGATGCATATCCCCCCCCGTAAGACCGTACATTTCACCATGAGTAAGTCATTGAAAAATCCCCTGGCCAATAAATGAGCCCTTTGATTTAATGTATTTTAGTCCGATCTCTGCGTTATAAGAAAAATTTTATCCTTGGAATATCAACCATATGCCTGCGGTAAAATCTTTTGTATGCCTTGACCTCGAACGAAAATCCTATGTAACCGTTCAGCTGCACTTCATCCGGAGTCGAAGTTTATGCCCCTGTTTTTAAGGGTGCTTACCTGCACGCGATAAGTCCGTCTTACATAGCATTATTGATATGCTGCCCCGGCCTTATCACGCACAGCTGAAGCACACGGAGTCTCACTTCGTTCGCTTACCTCCGAACAGGAACAAAGCGCCGTCATACAGGTCGATGGTTGGGGCAGGTTTTCGCCCCTACCTGAACAGTTATAATCCTGTCAAATAAACAGACTCATAAATAATATGGAAACCTGCCTATGGGAGGTTGTCTGAAAACAGACATTTTTTGTAACTGCTCACAGGGTACCGCATATTTCCGCGATCAGTCCGGCTTACGTATAACTAATACGCTGCGCCGACCTGATCACGAAAATCTACGGC
>JANTGB010000033.1 GCA_024763115.1 Desulfobulbaceae bacterium
TTGTGCCTGCGCAGCATACTGGTGCTATTCAAGCAGGCAGGTAAGCGAGGAACGAGACTCCGAAATGGGCAAAGATGAGGTGCTGGTGAACGCTTACATAAAATGTAACCAGTTACAAACACAGTGGTTTTTGGAAACTAATCCGCTACCCCCGTGAGTAGTTACAAAAAATTAACAATTGGGAAATATAATGGAAACATTTGCGGAACTTCTTGAACGATCAACTAAAATACACGGCCATATCTGTGCCGGGCAGGTGATCGGGGTCAGGATGGCCATGATCGGTCTGCGGGAAATTAATATTAATGATCCCAGGGGCAAAGAGCGGAAAAGTCTTTATGTGCTGGTGGAAATTGATCGCTGCGCCACTGACGCCATCCAGAGCGTTACCGGCTGCTCTCTGGGTAAACGATCTTTAAAATGGCTCGATTACGGAATTATGGCGGCAACTTTTGTTAACCTGACAACTGCTAAGGCTGTCCGGATTACGGCTCGGGAAGAATCCAGGGAGTTGGCGCGAAATTACGCGCCCGAGATTGACAATAAGTATAAACAGCAGCTTGAGGCCTACCGGATAATGCCGGAAGATGAACTGTTTAAAATTGAACAGGTTAAAATAAACATACCTGAATGCGATCTGCCCGGCCGGCCGAAAAAACGGGTGCAGTGTCAAAAATGCGGGGACTGGGTTCAGGACTGTAGAGAGATAGAAAAAGATGATCTGGTTCTCTGCAGGAGCTGCGCTCTGGGCCGGTATTATCAGCCGCTTTAACCAGTTTATCCAACAAAACCAGTCAAACAACGCAAAATCAATATGAAAAATAAAACAATACCGGTTGCTCAGGCCGTGGGCATGGTGCTGCCCCATGATATAACGGAAATACGTCGGGCCTCAACAAACGACAAAGGATTCAAGGGCGCGGCCTTCAGAAAAGGCCATATAATCAGGGCCGAGGATATCGACCATCTGCAAAGGCTTGGCAAGGAACATATTTATGTGCTGGAACTGGAGCCTGGTGATATCCATGAAAATGAGGCCGCAACCCTGCTGGCTGATTCCCTGGCCGGTAAAGGAGTTGTCTGGTCGGGCACGCCGGTTGAAGGAAAGGTTGCTCTTAAAGCGGAATATGACGGCCTGTTGAAAGTTAACGAGAAGGCTCTTTTTGATTTCAACCTGCTGGGCGAGGTAATGTGTGCCACCCTGCATAACAACACCCCGGTTAAGAAAGATGAACAACTGGCAGCCACCCGGCTGATCCCTCTTACCTCCCAACGAAAAATAGTCAATCAGGCTGCCGACATTGCCGGGCAGACAGAAGGGATTATCGAAGTAAGACAGCTTCGTTCGGCCCGTGCCGGTCTGGTTATTACCGGCAACGAAGTTTTTCACGGCCGGATAAAAGATCGCTTTGAGCCGGTGTTAAGAAAAAAACTTGCCGACCTGGGATCAGATGTTGTTAAAGTCTCTTTTGCCCCGGACGATGCCGAACTGATTGCCGCTGAAATAAAAAACTGTCTTGCGGCCGGTGCGGATCTTATTGTTACCAGCGGCGGTATGTCGGTTGATCCGGACGATGTCACCAGGCAGGGAATTGTCCTGGCCGGAGCCGGAGATATTGTCTACGGCACCCCGGTGCTGCCCGGCGCCATGTTTCTGGTGGGCCGTATAGAACAGGTGCCGATTATGGGACTCCCGGCCTGCGGGATGTTTCATGGTATTACTGTTTTCGACCTTATTCTGCCCAGGGTTTTGACCGGTGAGACAATCAACCGTCATGACATTGCCCGGCTTGGTCATGGCGGCCTGTGCCGCAACTGCAGGAAATGCAGATACCCTGTTTGCGGGTTTGGTAAGTAATTGCCCTCTGCTGTAACCTCACAGTTCCGTGTAGGGTGCGTGCGCACATTTTTTACCTTCAGTCACAAACATGCAGGTGCGCACGGCGCACCCTGCGCGGCCTAAACTGAAAAATGTTCAGAATAAACAGCAATTTTACTCCAGCCGGAGATCAGCCCAGGGCCATAGCCGAGCTGAGCCGGGGCATCAACGCCGGGGCCGGGGAACAGATTCTTCTTGGTGTTACAGGCTCAGGCAAGACATTTACCATGGCTGAGGTTATTGCCGCAGCCAACCGTCCCACTCTGGTCATGGCCCCCAACAAGACCCTGGCAGCCCAGCTTTTTGCCGAGTTCAAGGAACTGTTCCCGGACAACGCAGTGGAATATTTTGTCAGCTATTATGATTATTACCAGCCCGAGGCCTATATTCCCCAGTCAGATACCTATATTGAAAAAGATTCAGCCATTAATGACGCCATCGACAAGATGCGTCATTCCGCCACCCGCTCCCTGCTGACCCGGCGCGATGTCCTCATTGTGGCCAGCGTTTCCTGTATCTACGGCCTTGGTTCGCCTGATGAATATAAAAACATGCATCTCTTCCTCAAGGTGGATGAAGATTACAGCATGGACGAGGTTAAAAGCCGCCTGGTTTATATGCTTTATGAGCGAAATGACTATTCTTTTCATCGGGGAACCTTCCGGGTAAGGGGTGATGTTCTGGAAATATTTCCGGCATACGAGGAAGATATTGCCGTTCGGATAGAATTTTTCGGCGACACGGTTGAGGCTATTTCAATGGTCGATCCCCTGCGGGGTAAGGTATTAAACCAAATGGCTGAAATTACCCTTTATCCATCCAGTCATTTTGTCACCTCTAAAGAAGTGTTGAACCGGGCCATGGAGACCATCAAGGCCGAACTCAGGGAACGCCTGGCCTGCCTGGAAAAAGAGAAAAAACTCCTGGAGGCCCAGCGCCTGGAGCAGCGTACCATGTTTGATCTGGAAATGATCAGCGAACTTGGTTACTGTAACGGCATTGAAAATTACAGTCGTCATCTCACCGGCAGAAAGGAAGGCCGCCCCCCCCCTACCCTGCTGGATTATTTCCCCGATGATTTTCTGCTTTTTATTGATGAAAGTCATATCTCCGTGCCCCAGATCGGCGGCATGTACCGGGGCGACCGTTCCCGGAAAAAGACCCTGGTGGAATTCGGATTCCGACTCCCTTCAGCCCTGGACAACCGGCCCCTGCGTTTTGAAGAATTTACCGAACGGATCAGGCAGACCGTTTATGTCTCGGCCACTCCCGGCCCCTATGAACTTGAACGGACAAAAGGCGTGGTAGTTGAGCAGATTATCCGACCCACCGGCCTGCTTGATCCTCTGATAATAGTCAGGCCGGCCGCAAATCAGGTGGATGATCTGCTTGAAGAAATCAGGAAGCGGGAGGAGCGGGGCGAGGCCGTGCTGGTCACCACCCTGACCAAGCGGATGTCGGAAGATTTAACTGATTATTATGAAAAACTCGGGGTGCGGGTGCGTTATCTCCATTCCGACATTAAAACCCTGGAGCGAATGGAGTTAGTCAGGGATCTGCGCCGGGGCGAGTTTTATGTTTTAGTCGGAATCAACCTGCTGCGCGAAGGACTTGATATCCCCGAAGTGTCACTTGTGGCAATTCTTGACGCCGACAAGGAGGGATTTCTCCGCAGCCATCGTTCCCTGACCCAGACCTGTGGCCGGGCCGCCAGGAACGTCAATGGTACGGTGCTTATGTATGGTGACAAAATCACCAACTCCATGGCAATGACAATAGAAGAGACCAACCGAAGGCGGCAGTTACAGGAGGATTTCAACCGTAGACACAATATAATTCCGCAGACCATAAAGAGTTCCATCAAGGGGGCAATGGAAACCATTTATAAGATGACGGATGATGCCCTGCCTCTGGCCGCAGAAGCGGAAACCGGGTATGATTCCCTGGCTGATTTACAGCAGGAGATAAAAAAATACCAGGCAGAGATGCTGGCCGCAGCTAAGGCCCTGGCCTTTGAGGAGGCGGCTGTCCTGCGCGACAGGATAAAAATGCTTAAGGAAAAAGAGCTGCAATGGCTGTAAAAAATTTAAAACAACGGCTGCTCCCGGCTATGGTGCCGCCGACTTACCGCTTGATTACCGGTCTGCTGTTTGCCTCCTGCCGGGTGAAAATCCATAATTTTGAATTTTATATAGATTGCGTAAAAACAGGCAAACCATTTATCCTGGTTTTCTGGCATTATGGGCTTTTGTTTGATATGACCCGCAATGCCGGGGTTGAATTTGCCGCCATGGTCAGCGCCAGCCGGGATGGAGAACTTATCTCCCGCACTTTGAATTCCATGGGAATTGCCACAGTACGCGGTTCACGAAATAAAGGCGGCACGGCAGCAATGAAGGGATTACTCCGTTATCTGAAACAGGGCAAAACAGCGGCCCTGGTGGCGGACGGCTCCCAGGGGCCGGCCCGGATAATGCAACCGGGCGCTATTCTCCTGGCCAGTCGCACAGGCTTGCCCATTATAGCCATGGGCTGGGGGGCAAGCCGCTACCGGGCTTTCAACAGCTGGGACAGAACCGCTCTGCCCCTGCCCTTTGCCAGAATCGGCCTGTGGTATAGCGAATCTCTCCAGGTGCCGCCCAGACTTGATAATGCCGGTATTGAAAAATACAGGCTTATTATGGAAAAAAGATTAAATGAACTTTATTATGAATCCTGGGGAGAGTTCGGAATTAAGGAGCATTGACCGGTTGGTAACTGCTGACAAACTTCTGTGTTAATTCGTCAACATAAAAATTAATAGCAAGCGTAACTATCCGGCTGCGCTTCATCTGCACGCGATAAGTCTGTCTTACATGGCATCATATGCTGCGCAGGCCTTATCGCGCACAGCTGAAACACACGGAAGTCTCACTTCATTCGCTTACCTCCGAACAGGAGCAAAGCTCCGTCATAGAGATCGGTGGCTGGGGCGATTTTTCACCCCTTCCTGAATAATTACCAGCAAGCAATTTTTTCGACGGTTGTTTGTTACAGCCAGGGTCAAACATCGGTTAACCATCAGTGTGCCGGTGTTACCATTTCATCCCGACCATCCATTTTCAGCCAGAAAATATCAAAGGGTACATCCTTGAACAGCGGTTCATCATCAGGATGAATAATAGCTTTTTCCAACACCTCATCCATGTGTTCAATCAAAGTAATTTCCAGACTTTTTAAAATTCGCGGCGCAATTTTCCGTAGATCCCGTTCATTTTCCCTGGGAACAAGAACCTGTCTGATGTTGCCGCGCCTGGCTGCCAGCAATTTTTCCGTCAAACCGCCAATAGGCAGGACGTACCCCCTGAGGGTTATTTCACCGGTCATAGCTATGTCGCGTCGCACCGGGAGCTGAAGCAGGGCGGAGACCATGGAAGTCGCCATGGTAATCCCGGCCGATGGGCCGTCTTTAGGGATCGCGCCTTCAGGAACATGGACATGAACATCCAGCTTCTGGTAAAAATCAGGATCAAGTCCAAGTTTGCTCGCCCTGGTACGGACATAACTGAGAGCTGCCTGGGCTGATTCCTGCATTACATCACCAAGTTTACCGGTTATAGTCAGTTTGCCGTTACCGGGCATAAGCACGGTTTCAATCTGCAGCAGCTCACCGCCGACCTCGGTCCAGGCCAGGCCGGTGGTAAGGCCAATGGCATCTTTTTCTTCAGCCAGGCCAAAACGAAATTTCCGAGTGCCTAAATATTTAACTATATTTTTATCGGAAAGCCGGTATTTCTTGGACTTTTTATCTTTTTTAAGCCTGTCCCGGGCAATTTTACGGCAGATAGAGGCAAAATTTCGCTCAAGATTCCTTACGCCCGCCTCCCTGGTATAACGCCTGACGATTTGTAGAATTGCCGCCTCGTTAAAGGTAATATCTCCTTTGCCGAAACCGTTTTCCTCAAGTTGTTTCGGAATCAGAAATCCTCTGGCAATCTGTAGTTTGTCTTCTTCGGTATAACCGGTCAGCTTGATAACTTCCATTCTGTCCCGCAGCGGCGGCGGAATGGCAGGCAGGTTATTGGCCGTGGTAATAAAAAAAACATCAGACAGATCATAGTCAAGATCAAGATAATGATCATTGAAGGAATTATTTTGTTCGGGATCAAGAACTTCAAGCAGCGCTGAAGAAGGATCGCCGCGAAAATCAGTGCTCATCTTGTCAACTTCATCAAGGCAGAAAACCGGATTGTTGGTTTTGGCCTTTTGCAGAGACTGAATTATCTTGCCCGGCATTGCGCCGATATAGGTCCGGCGATGGCCGCGAATTTCTGCTTCATCCCTTACCCCGCCGAGGGAAAGACGGACAAATTTACGGCCCATGGCCCGGGCCACGGATTTACTGAGCGAAGTTTTACCCACTCCAGGAGGGCCGACCAGGCAAAGGATAGGGCCTTTTATTTTTTTGACCTGGGCCTGAACCGCCAGATATTCAAGGATACGTTCTTTGGGTTCTTTCAGCCCGTAATGATCCTCTTCCATTATTTTTTCAGCAGCTTTTATATCAATTTTATTCCTGGTTTTTTCATACCAGGGCAGTGATATAATAGTGTCAATATAATTACGGACAACCGTGGCTTCGGCTGACATGGGCTGCATCATTTTCAGCTTTTTAAATTCCTTGGTCAGCTTGTTTCGGGCAGCTTTGGGTAATTTTTTCTTTTTTATCAGTTGCTCAAGTTCATCAATCTCCGAGGTTCCTTCCTCGTTCTTGCCCATTTCTTTCTGGATAACCCGGATCTGTTCAGCCAGATAATAATTCCGCTGGGTTTTCTCCATATTTTTTTTGACCTGGGCTCTGATCTTTTCTTCCAGGCTGGAAATTTCACTTTCCTTATGAATCATGGCCAGAACCAGCTCAAGACGCTCCCTAACAGAAAGAGTCTTTAATATCTGCTGTTTTTCTTCAATTTTCAGAGGCATGTGCGAGGCCAGCACATCAACAAACTTTGCCGGTTCGACAATACGCCCCAGAGTCTTTACAACCTCAGGCGAAATTTTCTTATTGCGTTTAGCATAGTATTTAAAAGAAAACATGGTTTCCCGGACATAGGCCTCAAGTTCCGGGGATGAACCTGTTTCCGGTTCATGTTCTTCAAGCTCGGCCATGACAAATTCAGGCCTGGCAGTAAATTTAATTATTTCCGCCCTTCTTTTACCTTCAACCAGAGCCTTGATAGTACCGTCGGGCAGCCGCAGAAGCTGCAGTATCGAGGCAATGGTACCCAAACGATAAAGCACGTCCCGTCCTGGGTCATCAATCGTGGCATCCTTCTGGGTGGTAAGAAAAATTTCCGAACGGTTGGCCATGGCATATTCCAGAGCCTTTATCGACTTCTGCCTGCCAATCACCAAAGGCGCGACCATGTTCGGGAACATGACAATATCCCGCAGAGGCATTAAAGGGTATATTTTGTTGCTGGTTGTTATATTATCCATATACTGTAACTACTCACGGGGTCGGCGATTACGTTGCCGACCACTGTTAAGCGCTCTTTTTGTTCTCGTTTTCGTAAAGAATAACCGGTTTTTCACCATTTAAAATAACCTGTTCATTGATTACGCATTCTTTAGCATTGGGGGTGGAAGGCAGTTCATACATAATTTCCAGCATTGCCTTTTCCATGACCGAGCGTAATCCCCTGGCTCCTGATTTCCTTTTCAAAGCCTCCCCGGCAATAGCCTTCAGGGAACCTTCGGTAAAGCGAAGCCTGACATTATCAAATTCAAACAACCTTTGATACTGTTTGGTCAGGGCGTTTTTCGGCTCCTTCAGGATGCGGACAAGATCTTCTTCTTCCAGTTCTTCCATGGTGGCGATAACCGGCAGCCGCCCCATTAACTCAGGGATAAGACCAAAACGAAGCAGATCTTCCGGCTGTATTTCCGCCAGTATTTCTCCCATTTTTTTCTTGGTCTCACCAACGACCCTGGCCCCGAAACCCATGGATTTTGTCCCGGTACGCCGCTTGACCACGCCATCCAGGCCGACAAAGGCCCCGCCGCAGATAAAAAGGATATTTGTGGTATCTATTTTGACATATTCCTGCTGGGGATGCTTACGCCCTCCCTTGGGGGGTACGCTGGCCACAGTACCTTCAATAATTTTCAGCAGGGCCTGCTGGACGCCTTCGCCGGAGACATCTCTGGTAATAGAAGCACTGTCCGACTTGCGAGCAATTTTGTCGATTTCATCAATATAAACAATGCCCCTTACCGCCCGTTCTACATCATGGTCGGCAGCCTGAAGAAGATTAACCAGAATATTTTCCACATCCTCACCGACATAACCGGCTTCAGTAAGGGTTGTGGCATCAGCCATGGCAAAGGGAACGTTCAGTATTTTGGCCAGGGTATGAGCCAGCAGAGTCTTACCGCTGCCGGTGGGGCCGATCAAGATAACATTACTTTTCTGCAGTTCAACATCGTTATCGATGCTTTCCTGCATTTCAATTCTTTTATAATGATTATGAACCGCGACCGAAAGTATCCGCTTGGCAAGTTCCTGACCTATTACATATTCATCAAGATGTTTTTTAATTTCTGTGGGTTTTAGAACCCTTCTTTCTCCGTCCGTCTCTATTTCATGACGACGATCTTCTCTGACAATATCATTACAGAGATCAATACATTCATCACAGATGTAAACAGAGGGGCCGGCGATAAGTTTTCGTACTTCATCCTGGCTTTTCCCACAGAATGAGCAGATTACATCCATATCACTACCATCTGACATGTTTAAGAATCCTCCTGATCCTCTCGGTTAATAAGAACCTTGTCAATCAATCCATACTCTTTTGCCTGTTCAGCCCCCATAAAATAATCCCGCTCCGTGTCGGACTGAATTTTCCGGATGGTTTTCCCGGTATGTTCGGCCAGGGCACGGTTTAAGGTCTTGCGCAGCCTGAGTATTTCCTTGGCATGAATGTCAATATCCGTGGCCTGTCCCTGAAAGCCGCCCATGGGCTGGTGGATAAGAATCCGGGCACTGGGCAGAGAGTATCTCTTGCCCGGAGTTCCGGCCGACAGAAGAAAGGCGCCCATGCTGGCAGCCTGACCCATGCATAATGTTACTATATCACATTTTATGTAGCGCATGGTATCATAAATTGCCAGACCGGCGGTTACCGAGCCGCCGGGAGAATTAACATAAAAGGTAATATCCTTGTCCGGGTCATCAGCTTCGAGAAAGAGAAGCTGGGCAATTATCACATTGGCAATGTCATCATTAATTGCCGAACCAAGAAAAATAATTCTCTCCTTGAGCAAACGGGAATAAATATCAAACGATCGCTCTCCCCTGGGGGTCTGTTCAACAACTATGGGAATCAAACTCATTTATCCTCTCCTGCGCTTTCACTGTTCTCTGCCTTATCCGTGCCCTTATCGTCGTTATTTTCAACCGGAGTAACATATTTTATTTTGGTCTCCTTGCGGAGAAATTCGAGAATTTTTTCAATATGCAGTTCATTCATAAAGGGCAGCAGATCATCCCGTTTGCTGAAATATTTTTTAACTTCATCAATGGGCATCCCATACTGTTCGGAAATTCGTTCAAATCCTCGCTTAACATCATCATCTTCAAGTTTGATTTCTTCAATTTCGGCAATTTTCTTAAGAATAAAATCACCCCGCACCCTTTTATCCGCAGTCTCCCGATATTGGTCGCTTAATGTTTCGACATTCATCCCGGCCTCTTCCATGGTCAGGCCACGCTTCTTGAGATTTTGTTCAATTTCCTCAAGATAATTATTTATTTCATACTGAATCAGGCGGGCAGGCACCTCGAATTCATGAGCCTCAAGCATTTTCAACATCAATTGATCCGTAAGGTCTCCGGAGCGGGCATCCTCTTTTGCCTGGAGGAGTTTATCATGCAGATGTTTTTTTAATTCATCCAGAGTATTGAATTCTTCACCCACATCCTGGGCAAAATCGTCATCAATTTCAGCAAGAACCCGTTCCTTGACATTCTTAACCGTGATTTTAAATTCAATATTTTTGCCGGCCAGCACCGGATTGGGAAAATCAGGCGGAAAGGCTATTTCCCGGCTCGCTTCTTCATCAGGTTTAAGACCGATACAGGCTTCTTCAAAGTCCTTGCCGTTATTGCCGGAACCAATATCAACAGTATAGTCTTTGCCGACCACCTGTTTAACCGGCTCCCCTTCGTGATAACCCTGATAGTCAATCACTACAATATCATTTTCCTGGGCTCCGCGATCTTCAACAGTACGAAGCGGCGCCATTTCCTTACGCAGTCTTGCAATTTCTTCAGCTACCTCATCATCACCGACCGTAAGCTCGGGAAGCTCAACCTCAATGCCCTTGTATTCACTGATTTCAAATTCCGGCTTAACATCAACTTCGGCCACATAAGAAAATGTGCCGTCATCCTCAAATTTATGATCCTTAATGTCCGGATGAACAACAACATCAAGTTTCGTATCCTGCAAAGCATCAAAATAAGATTCCTTAACAAGTTCTTCACTTAAATCATATTCGACCTTGGGCCCATAATTCTTTTCGAGAATTTTTCTCGGAACTTTACCCTTTCTAAACCCCTTGATATTCACCTCTGCCTGAAGTTTACGGTAAGCATCTTCAAGTTTTTTGCCGACAGTATCTTCGGGCAGAATAATTTTAATCTTTTTGGTAAGTGGACTTATTTCTTCAACGCTGACCTGCATTTGCAACCTTCCTTTTAGTAAGCAATTTTTAATGTTAGGCCGACAAAAGCCTTCCAAATCTAAAAAAATAAAGTTCAGTAGCAAAAAAAAGACTTCCTGAACTTTTTTTATGATCTCCGCCTGTAACTTTCTTAAACTGGTGCGAGAGAGGGGAGTCGAACCCCTACGCCGAGGGCGCTGGCTCCTAAGGCCAGTGCGTCTACCAGTTCCGCCACTCTCGCATCTTGATGAAAATAATCAACTTTAGCCTCAGAGTCAAGTCGCAGTAGTTAGTAACCTTCAGCAAACAGCTAAAAACTTACCCAAATCGCAGTACTTGAAGGAGTCACTCAAAAATAAATCATAACCGTTCATCAGTGCCTTAGATTTGTTCAATTTGCCCTGGGCGGCATACCGGCGCTATGTAAGCAGTCCAAATTGGACAAAGAGATAAATGCAGACTTCGTGAGGTGCTGATGAACGTTTACAATAAATAAGTATCGAATTGCGGAAATAAGTATCGAATTGCGGGGAAGGGATGAGGAAAAATATCATTTTTTACCCTTTGTTCACTCGGCCAACTATCCGCATCATGATTTAAACAGGATCAAAAATTAGAAAAGGGCTTCGAGTGCTAACTCTAAGCCCTTGATTTTATTGGTGAACGAGGCGGGATTCGAACCCACGGCCTTTGGCTCCGGAGGCCAACGCTCTATCCAGCTGAGCTACTCGTCCGGATATGTGCTGAGATAAGGAAAACAAAATAATTCCGTTTAACTCAGGTATCAAAAATAAATAACATGAAATCATTTCAACGTAAAGAGGTTTAAGATTCATTTTATTTCCGTCACCTGTTTATCACGTTGCCGGCGTATCATCTTGTTAACACAATATGATTTAAATTGAAGCAGGCAGATATCCACAGCAGCTGGTCAAGTTTAAGAAAACTCCTGTCAACCCGAAATCGGCTGACAGTTTCCATGCAGTGTAAAAACGGTGATACAGTCCATGTCGGAAAAAATACACGGCCCGAGCCAAAACAACAGGAGATATATTCTACCCTGGGAATATAGAGTCATTCCGGCCGTACGATAAAGACGACAATATGAAACAAAATAATAGATGTGGCGCCATAACGGCACCTGCTGACAGCGTAAATTGCTGTTATTAGAAATTTGTAATATGATATTGTATGGTTGGAATAATTCCGCACACTTTTATTGTCCACTTTTATTAAACCATTCCAATTTCGCTATTGGTACTCTGGGCTTTAAGTGCCGACAAAGCCACTTTGGTTTTTAACTCATAACTATACTTTTTTCGCTTCATATTCCCCTCCAGAACAGTGTACTTGGTAGCTTAACATACTGTCTTATTTTTGGGATCCGCTATATGTTTTACTCGGAAAATGAAGCAATTTTCTTGAGAGTATAAGCAAGATAGAATCAGAGTCTCTATAAAATCCCAAATTTAAGGAACTATTAAGTTTTTTCTTAAGATAGTTGTTGCCATGAAAAACATTTAGAGTTATTCTTTTGTCAGGAGCTAGCTGCTGCGGACAAAGTCTGCAGCAGCAAAATTTGTAACTGCAAAACATTGTGAAAAAAGGCCTTCGCCAATCGTCAAATTGGATTAACCAGGCCATGCTCGCGCCGAGTTAAACTCGGAACCTCGGGATTCCCCTGATACGGGATGAAATTGGTTAATGTCACCCAATGGGTGTAACCGTTCACCTGGGCACAAAATTTACGATAACCTTCAGTCCTATAAGTGTTTACCTGTGCCTTAGATTCGTTCGTTTGGGACTTCGAAGCATACTTGTGCTATTCGAGAAGGCCCAAACGGGCGAAGATGAGGTGCTGGTGAACGCTTAC
>JANTGB010000034.1 GCA_024763115.1 Desulfobulbaceae bacterium
TGTCATATAATTCCCTAAAACGCACTTCCGACTGTTCCAGCTCCCTGGTTCTTTCTGCTACTTCTTCCTCCAGGTTGTTTGCATAATAAGCCAGCTTATCGGCATATTCCTTTTCCTGCATCCGTAAATTGAATTCCCTGATACGGGTATTGGTGTCAGCCCAGCATTGAATAGAAATTATAGCGATAACGCTTAAAAAGAAAAAATTATTATTTATGAAAATACCCAGGTTGTTTTCAGGACTACAAAAAATCAAAACAGGCATAACATAAATTAGATACAATAAGCATCCAAAAAAAATTGATTGTTTGAAATCAAGGGGGAGTAATGTAGAACATGTTGCTAAAACTAAAAGCAAGCCAACATAATAAGGCGAACTATACCCTTCCATATCGACAATCATTGCCGATATCATTACACATGTAGTTACGTATATAACTAATGCTAAAACAAAAGGGTAATTTTGAGCATACTTAGATCTGTAGCTTAAAAGAAGAAGCAAAAATAACAATGTGCAGATCAGGCGATATTTTAAAAATTGGAAAAAATATTCCCTTGCAACAACATAATCTAATATTAAAAATAAAGGAATTAGACAAATACCAATCCAGATAATAAGAAGAACCCTTTTGTAAAATAGTTCTTTAACTTCCTGGTTATATATGGGAAAAAAATTGAGATCAGTGTTGTGCATATTTATTTTTTTGCTACCGCAAATAAATTAACCTGTTGATCCTCGGCAATGATATGAACATTTTCTTGAAAAGATGTTTTTTTAAAAAGTTTTTTCATATTCTTTTCACTCCTATGGATAAGGCGCCAGCTCAATAAATAGTCCATTAATACTTTCGTAGGATTTACTGGAGAAAAATTGCCGATCATTAACGTACCTCCGGGAGTTAAATGCTCATAGCATGTATCCACAAACCTAATAAAAAGTTTATCTTCTAAATAATCAGTCAAACCAGAGGAATAAATAATGTCCTGCTTTTTAAAATAATGTTTTCTTTTTCCCAGTGACCATTTTACAATATTTTCGTTCATAAAACGTATAGAAGCCTGATGGTTAAAGTTGTTTACCTGTTTATTGGCAAATTGTAACGCCTCCGTATCTGCATCAATGCATAAAATATTCAGCAAATTAGTTCTATCGAAATCAGATAAAAAATCAAAAAGTTCGCGGCAAGACCCACATGCAAGATTCATGATGGATATATCTTTCCCGGATTCCTTTTGTTGGCCGGCAAGTTGAAGTAGCTTATTTTTTAAAAGAATTCTTCTTCCTCTTACCGCTTTTGCAGCCGGCGTATTAAGCAACCACTCATCAATCAAGCATCCTAGTTTCCCATCCCCGGAAGGTAAATTGTTATACAACATCTCCATCATTATAAAATCGCCGGCGTAACTTTTGGGTTTATAGTACGCCCGTTCAGCAAAATGACTTCTCATCAGATATGGAAATATCTCTTTAAAAACATATCCCCAAATATTTATGTCGGATTTTTTTTCTGTTTTTGCAAGTGTCGTCAGTTTTTCATAAAATTGATCAAAAATATTAAATCCCTTTTTTCTTAATAAATCAGGGACTTTTTCATCTTGAATTTGTTGTAACGAATTAGACAGGTTATAAAGCTGGGCTTTAAAATTCTCGGTTAACTTATTTATTTTTTTCCATTCTTCTGTTTTTTGAAATTTTGCCGGTAGCATGACAGCTTCATTATAGCTCTTTTTCCCGGTTGAAAGCGAAGCCCCATAAGCCTGCAACGGTTCACGTTCATCAAAAATCCGCCGAAACTTGCCGCAGATCGACCTGGTAAGATAGGCCAGAAAAGAACCGTATAACATAGGGTCGGTCTCTAGAAAAGCGGCCATGACATCGCTTGAAAAAATCTTAAGCTCAGTGTCTTCCATGACCCGGATATCCCGCACCCTTGATCCGTTGTCTAAAAAACCGATCTCGCCCAAAAAATTGCCTGCGCCTATCATGGCAACCGTTATCCTGGTTTCCCGGACAGTGTATGAAACCTCAACCGCACCCTGCCGGACATAATAAAATGAGTTGGCATCCGCATCGCTTAAAACAATTTTCTCACCCTTGAAAAATTTCCCTGTATCAGCGAACATAAGGGCCTTAGTCAGCAATTCCCCATCGGATATCTTAACAATTTCATGATTTATTATTTGTTCCTGTGCCTGTTTCATGTTTACCTCATTTTATTAATGAACCAACGCCTCTTTCCTGGTGCGTTTAAATAATTTTTCCTGAGCCAGAAAGGCATCAACAACATCAGGGGCAAAATGACTTCCCCGACCTTCAACAATAATTTTTCTGGCCTTATTGTGGCTGAATGCCGGCTTGTAACATCTTTTTGACGTCAGGGCATCATAAACATCCGCCAGAGCGACAATTGTGGCCGACAGGGGAATTTTACCGTTTCTCAAGCCCCTGGGATATCCTGTACCGTCCCATTTTTCATGATGGTAGTAGGCAATTTCCCGGCCCAGGGTCAGAAATGAACGTCCTTCGGTCTGCTTTTCCACTGCCATCAGGGCATCACCGCCAAAACTTGTATGTTTTTTCATTATTTCGTATTCCTCTTCATTCAAGCGGCCGGGTTTCAGCAAAACATCATCAGGGATACCCACTTTGCCTATATCGTGAAGAATGGAAGAAAGATAGATGTCTTCAATATATTTATCAGAAATGTAGTCCTGATATTCAGGCCACTTTGCCAACTCCGTGGCCAGAATTCGAGAATACTCTCTCATTCTCTCCAGATGATCTCCCGTATCTTCATCTCTGTACTCAGCCAGTTTAGCCAGGCCGAGAATGGTCGCCACCCTGGCCTGCCCTACCTGCTCCTGGGAACGCTGCAAAGCCTCTTCCATTTTTTTCCGTAAAGTTACATCTCTTATAACAAGCTGATATCCTTCCTGCTTTCCTTCGGCCATAAGGTTGCCGTTACACTCGACATCCAGGCATTGACCGTCCGATCCGGCCAGGCTGAACTCATATCCCTTGATAACTCCATCCCTGGAAAGACGGTGAAGAAGCCGGCTTTCAACTGTTTCCATATTTTCCTTACACACATAATTAAAAAAATAAGTTCCTGTAATATTTTCAGGTTTCCGTCCCAGGGCGTGGCAAAAAAAATTATTGGCCATCATGATTGTTCCCTGCTTATCAATCAAGACCAGAAGATCATGAATATTATTGTAAAGTTCCTGATAACGGAGTTCTGATTCTTCAATTTTCTGCATCCGGTTATCAACTTCCTTTTCCAGGTCGTCCGTATAGCGGGCAAGTTCTTTTCCCATGGAAACTATATTCTGACGAATCATAAATTTACGCAGATGAGCCTTACTGTTTTCAAAGGAAAGCACGGAGCTGACAGCTATAAAGGCGATAAAGAAAAAACTGTTGTTAAAAAAAATGCGAAAAAAATCAAGGAGATGCTGATTGTAAAAAATTAAAATAAGGGCATAGACAAAATATAAAGAAAATCCGGAGACCAGCGACTCCTTCAAGGAAAGGGGCAAAATTCCGGCCAGACCGATCATCATCAGGATAAGTCCAACGTAATAGCCCTCGCCCCAGGTTCCCATCCTGACAACCATCATGGAAATAATTGCTCCGCCTGCCAGGAAGCTGACAAAACAGAGATATTTTGCCAGAATGTATGATTTGACTTTTTGCAGCCAGAGCAGGCAGACAAAAAGAAATAATGAAAAAATGATCCGCCAGGAAAGAAACGGTAAAAAAAGATCTCTGAATAAAATAAAATCAAGAATTGAAAACAGTGGAAAGAAAAAAATTCCTAACAAAAAAAAGACTATAGATCTTTTTACAAAAAACTGTCGTCTCTCCTGCTCAAACATCGTATTCCGACAGGCCGACAAGCCTGCCTGCTCAACTATTTGGTTAAGCCTGTTCATCCGTTTATTTTTTTTCCGCCAGAACGAATAAATTAACGCCCTCAGGTTCGGATAGTATAGTTATATCGCAACCAAAATTCGTATCTTTAAACAATTCTGTTAATTCTTCCGCAGATCGATACAGCAATTCCCAATGGACAATATATGACATCAACAACATATCCTTATAAGGGGCAAAATTGCCGATCAGCAGCGATCCGCCGGGTTTCAGGTGCTCATGGCATTTATTTACCAATCGGCAAAAAAGACGAGGCTCAAGATAGTCGAAAAGACCGGCTGAATAGATCATATCTTTCAAGCCAATAGACTGATTTGTTTTGCCCAGAGCCCACTTGACCAGATTTTCTTTCATGTAGCGGATTGAGGCCTTGTGAGGAAAGATATTAACCTTGCTGTTGGAATACTGGAGAGCTTCATCATCAATATCAACGCAAAGAATATCAATTTTTTCGCTGTAATCACATTCATGGAGAAAATCAAAAAGTTCGCGCGATGGGCCGCAAGCCAGATTCATCACATCAAAACGATTACCATCTTCAAGTCGTTTTCTGCTGATCAGCCCCAGCTGCTCACGCATTAAAATCCGCCTCCCCCTGATAGCATTTGATCCGGGCCGCTGCAGGCACCAGGCGTCAACCAGGCAGCCAAGCTTGCCGTCACCTGCCGGCTTATTTTGGTAAATATGCTCCATCATTAAAAAATCACCGGCATAACCCTTGGGTTTATAATAGGCTCTTTCAGTAAAACGACTGCGCATGAAATAGGGAAAAATTTCCTTGAATACATAACCCCACATCATATCCTCACTTTCCTGATCCGCCATCAGCTCCTTGAACACGGCCAGATTGTCGTTTAAAACATCCAGAATCCGATACCCCTTATCTCTCAGATCATCGGGAATTTCCTCGCCTTGAACCGCCTGCAGTTTATAGGACAAATCATAAACATGAGCCTTGAATTCTTCTATTTGACCGGTTATTTTTCGCCATTCCTGTGAGGAGGTAAGAGAGTCAGGCAGGGGGCGGGCCTCGGAAAATGAACGGCGGCGACTGGAAAGAGAGGCTCCATAAGCTATCAGCGGCTCACTTTCTTCAAGAATACGGCGGAACTTTCCGCATATGCCCCTGGCAAGATGACCGATAAAACCGGCATAAAGGGTTGGCTCATCTTCCTGCATTCCAGCCAGTGAGTCTTGATTAAAAACTCTAATTTCCGCGTCTTCAATGGCCTTGACATCACGAACCCTGGAGCCGCCGTCAAAAAAACCTATCTCACCGCAAAAATTACCGGCGCCGATTATAGCCACGGTAATTTTTGTTTTACCAGCCATGTATGAAACTTCAACCGTGCCTTTATTGATATAATAAAATGAGCGGGAATCTTCCCCAGGCAAAATAATTTTTTCCCCGGTATGGCAATTAATAAGTATTGAGTATTGTAAGCTCTGTTTAATTGTCTGATCATGATATGCCAGTAGAGTCCCCTTTTCTTTTTGTAACTGAGACAAATTTTTACCTAAAACTGATTTTACCGCATTCTGCATCATGTTCTCCATAATAGTTATCAATATGAACATTTTACAAGAAACTACCTGTACTCATAAATAGCCTATCAAAGCTCATTACGGATAATCAAGCAGAAATTCAAGAAGGTAAATAAAAATGTAACTGTACAGATGTGCTTTAGATGTGTTCGATCAGGCTGTTGCAGCATACTAATGCCATGTAAGGGCTCACTAAAAAACAAATTAGTAGAGATAAGGTGTAATATGGACATTTAGAGAAATGATCTAATTGCATGCAATCCGCTTTCTAAATATTCGGATTGCGCCTTAGAATGCGAAGTTATTTTTGAGTGAGCCCTAAGACAGCCTGATCGGACGCAGATGAAGTGCGGCTGAAAAAGTTACCTATTCAGCTTTGTATTGACTACAGGTAACGTAACCGTTCACCAGAGGTAACTGCTAAAATTCAGCTTTACCTTCAAGTTGCTTTTTTTCACACTTACAGTTATATGTAAAAACAGGGAAAGTAACTACACGACCAGGCTGGAATCGAGATAATTTACAGACCAAAGGCTCAGGACTGAATATGGCTCAACAACACAGCGCTTTCAGTAAAAAACATATCGAAGAGGTAACCGCTGCCAGGCGGACACTGCTTGAAGAATTAAATCTTCCCCCGGCAGTTATTAAATTTATCCGGGAAAACAACACTGCTATTCAGGCTGTGGTAATTTGTTTTTTTCTGGGAATATGCGGCTGGTCATACTATGATTATCATACGACTAAACAGACTAATGACGCAGCAGCCCTCTATTATCAGGCCATGCGGGAACCAACAACCGGAGCCCGGCTGCAGGTTATGGAAAAGATTGTTACTGATTATTCCTCCACCGGCTCGGCCTTATGGAGCAGGATAGCGCTGGTTCATGAAAAATCGCCGGAGGAGCAGGCTGCTGAACTGGAAAAGATAACCAAGGATGTAAGTCGGGATGATCCTTTATATCCTTTACTGCAATATGATCTGGCCCAGTGTTATGAGATGAAAAAAGATCCGGACAAGGCCCTGGAAATTTACAAGTCACTTGCCGAGATTCATGGTTTCGGCGGAATATCTTATCTTGCCATGGGCAGGATATATGAACAGAAAAATGATGTGGAATCGGCCAGGGATATGTATGAAAAGGCAAAATCTCAACTCGAGTTGCCTTCAGCTACTAAAGGTCGACTGGAGGGAAGGCTGGGCCGTCTTTAATGGAAATTATAAAGACAGGGGCCGCAATGACGGCCTGGTCGAATGAAAAAATTGCCGGCGGGGAATCAATTGCCCTGGTACCCACCATGGGTTTTTTTCATGCCGGACATCTGGCCCTGATGGCTGCGGCCGGAAAAATGGCAAATCAGGTTGTGGTCAGTCTCTTTGTTAATCCCATTCAGTTTGGTGAAAATGAGGATCTGGATTGTTATCCGCGAAATTTTGCCGGGGATTGTGAGCTGGCCGAGCAGGAAGGGGTTGATGTTATTTTTGCCCCGAGTCCTGTGGAAATGTATCCTCCCGGTTTTCAGACTGCAATAGAAGTTAAAAAATTAAGCCTGCCCCTGTGCGGGGCTGACCGTCCCGGCCATTTTACCGGGGTAGCCACTGTGGTCGGCAAACTTTTTAATCTGGTCAAGCCGCAGTTTGCCGTATTTGGTGAAAAGGATCTTCAGCAACTGGCAATTATCCGGCAGATGGTCGGAGATTTAAACTGGGATATTAAAATAGTCGGCCATCCCATTGTCAGAGAAGCCGACGGCCTGGCCTTGAGCTCCCGCAACAGTTATCTGAACAGCGAGGAACGGCAGACCGGGTTGTGTCTCAACCGTTCTCTGGAACTGGCCAGGCAGATGGCAGGTAACGGAGAAAAATCAGCGGCCCGGCTGATTGCCGCGATAAAAAAAAATATACCGTCTGCTGTTACAATAGATTATGTAAGTATTGTCCAGGCCGATACCCTGGCCGACAGTCATGAAATTGATCAGGATTCAATACTGGCTCTGGCTGTGAAAGTGGGCAGAACCAGATTGATAGATAACGGCAGGATACTGTTGCCGGAGGACAGAAGACAGAAGGCTGAAGACAGAAAAGGTAATACCTGAACCACTGAATCCGGAACCCCGATCATGCAACGTTTAATGCTGAAATCAAAGATTCACAAGGCCACCATTACCCAGGCCAATCTGGACTATAACGGCAGTCTGACCATTGACAGTGACCTGATGGCGGCAGTCGGTCTGGTTCCTTTTGAGAAAATAGAAGTTTATAACATTAATAACGGCGAGCGTTTTAACACCTATACCATTACCGGCGAGCCCGGCAGCGGAGTAATCGGCTTAAATGGCGCGGCAGCGCGCAAAGGGCTGGTTGGTGACCGGATTATTATTGTCAGTTATGCCATGTTCGGCGCTGATGAACTGGCCGGATACAGCCCGGAAATCGTGATTCTTGACCAAAATAACCGGATCAGAGAACGGATTTCCGGTGATTTTTAGCTTTGTGGGAGCAGGCGAAAAATGAAGCTTTTGTTTGTCTGCGCCACTGAAATGGAAATGGCGCCGCTTAAGGCTGAACTGGTCGGCCGTCCTGCTGTCGAATTATTGGTATCCGGTGTCGGGTTGGTGGCAAGCTCCTGTTCAGTCAGTCGATTTCTGGCCTCCCATCCGGGCGAAATCCGGGTAGTAATAAATTTTGGCGTGGCCGGGGCATATGTGGGCTCAGGGGCCGGTCTTCTCGATATCTGCCTGGCTGAGAAAGAGGTGCTGGGTGATTTCGGGCTCTGCTTTAATGGCCGTATTGAGCCCTTTAAGCAGGAAAAGATGACGGCGCCGGATTCTTTTTCCCTGGCCTTTCCTGTCTTGCAGCGGGCTGAAGAAATATTTACGAAAAAAACAATACCCTTTAAAAAAGGAATTTTTGTCACGGTTAACTGCGCAAGCGCTACAGCGGCAAGGGGTGATTTTTTATGCAGATCCCATGGCGCCCTGGCGGAAAATATGGAAGGCGCGGCAATTGCCGGGGCCTGCCGGGGGGAGGGAATCCCTCTGGTTGAAGTGCGTTGTATAAGCAACATGGTCGAAGACCGCAATACGAAAACCTGGTGCCTGGCCGATGCCTGTGAAAAGAGCGCCGGGGTTGCCGCCTGTCTGGCTGACTCTTTGTTTGAATAAATCCATGCCGTTATCCCTTGGCTTTTCTCCCTGCCCCAATGATACTTTTATTTTCCATGATCTGGTTCATGGACTGGTAGCGGATTGCCCTGATTTCACTGAGCCGGAGCCGGCTGATGTCGAAACTTTAAATTTATGGGCCATGCAGGCCAGGCTGGATGTTACCAAGCTATCCTTTCATGCTCTGGGCCATGTGCTGGATGATTATGTCATGCTGAGCTCGGGCAGTGCCCTGGGCCGGGGTTGCGGGCCTCTGCTGGTGACGGATCAGAAAAAGTCTGATTTGCCGCTGAAAAAAATGAGGGTGGCAATTCCGGGACAATATACTACGGCTGCCATGCTCATGCGCCTCTTTGCCCCTTCCTGCCGGCAGACATTCGTGCTTAATTTTGCCGAAATTATGCCTGCCGTCATTCAGGGCCGATTTGATGCCGGAGTAATTATCCATGAAAGCCGTTTTACTTATCAACAGTATGGCTTGGTATGTCTTCAGGATCTTGGTTCCTGGTGGGAAGAATTGACCGGCCATCCTGTTCCTCTGGGATGCATTGCCGCCCGGCGTTCTCTGGGCAGTGATCTTATCCGCCGCATTGATAAATCTATCAGGAACAGTTTGAGGCAGGCCTTTGCCGAGCCGGAGCGCAGCATGCCTTATATAAAAAAATATGCCGGAGAAATGGATGAAGAAATAATAAAAAGTCACATCAGGCTTTATGTAAACAATTTTTCAGAAAATCCGGGGCAAAGCGGTCTGGCGGCAATTAGCAAGTTTATCAGTATGGGGATGGAGAATAAAATATTTAAGCCTTCATCTGAGGCGATTAATCAGCTAATAGCTGTTTGATGGTAACAATTATGCAAAAGAAACAAAAAGACCCTTAATCATGGTTGACAATATTTCTATTCGTACTATATAATTTCGACCTTGTTTAATTTTTGATATTACATTTGTTATTGTTACATTAATCATAACGCAGGAAGAAATCTTATGAAAGTCACTGGAGCGCAAGCTTTATTAAAATGTCTTGAAGAACAGAAAGTGGAGACAATCTTCGGTTTTCCCGGGGGAGCGGTAATTGATCTTTATGATGAAATTATGAAGAGCGACAAGCTAACTCATGTTCTGGTTCGCCACGAGCAGGGCGCTGTTCACGCTGCTGATGCTTACGGCAGGGTCAGGGGCGAGGTCGGTGTTGCTCTGGTTACCTCCGGGCCCGGCGCTACCAATACTGTTACCGGAATTGCCTCAGCCTATCTGGATTCAATACCTCTGGTTGTCTTTACCGGCCAGGTTCCAACCGGGCTTATCGGCAATGACGCTTTTCAGGAAGTAGATATTGTCGGAATCACCCGGCCATGCACCAAGCATAATTATCTGATTAAAGATGTCAAAGATCTGGTACCCACAGTCCGTGAGGCCTTTCATATTGCCCAGACAGGCCGGCCCGGCCCGGTGCTAATTGATCTGCCTAAGGATGTCATGGCTGCCAAGGTTAAATTCCCTGAGCTTAAACCCGTTAAAATGCGGACCTACAAGCCTACTTATGAGCCTCATCCCGGTCAGATTGACAAATGCTGCAAGACAATTCTCCGGGCTAAAAAACCGGTTCTTTACATCGGCGGCGGCGTTATAGCCTCCAATGCCCATGAAGAAGTAACCGAACTGGCCAGAAAATTGAATATTCCGGTAACCATGACCCTGATGGGCCTGGGCGGTTTCCCCGGAACCGACGCTTTGTCCATGGGAATGCTGGGAATGCACGGCACCTATTATTCCAACATGGCAGTTGCCAAGTGCGATCTGCTGATCGGGGTTGGAGCCCGTTTTGATGACAGGGTTACCGGCCGCATTGACGCCTTTGCTCCTCATGCGAAAATTATTCATATTGATATCGATCCCACCTCCATCAGTAAAAATGTCAAAGTTGACATTCCCATTGTTGCTGATTGCAAACATGCCCTGTCGGCCATGAATACCTGGTTTGATCGCAGCGACAAGTTTAATGCTGATGAGGTCAAGGGAATCAGAGAGCCGTGGCTGGAGAAAATCAAGGAATGGAAAGCGCGTCATCCCCTGGGATATGTTAAGGAAACGGATAAAATCAAACCCCAGTTTGTTGTCCAGAAACTGCATGAACTTACCAAGGGTGACGCGATCATTACCACTGAGGTCGGTCAGAACCAGATGTGGGCCGCCCAGTTTTATCATTTTAATCATCCCCGCGCCTTTATGACCTCCGGCGGCCTCGGAGTAATGGGATATGGTTTCCCGGCCGCAATCGGGGCTCAGATGGCGGCAAGAGATCGGGTTGTAATTGATATAGCCGGTGATGGTAGTCTGCAGATGAATATTCAGGAGATGGCCACGGCAAAGCAGTATAATTGCCCGGTCAAAATAGCCCTGTTGAACAATAATTATCTGGGTATGGTTCGCCAATGGCAGGAACTGTTTTATGATAAACGTTATTCCGCCACAGTTCTGGATGTTGCTCCTGATTTTGTCGCTCTGGCTGAGGCTTATGGTCATGTTGGCTTACGGGCCACCAAGCCATCGGAAGTCGTCCCGGTTATCAAGGAAGCTCTGGCCACCGACAGTCTGGTGCTGATGGATTTTGTCATTGACCGCGAAGAGGGGGTTTATCCCATGGTTCCGGCAGGCAAGGCGACAACAGAGATGTTACTGGTTTGATATCCGGTAAAAGTCCGGCAGCGCTCCGGCAGTATGCGCTCAGGACGGCGCAGTATACTGATGCTATGCAAGACAGCCTGATCCTGTACAAATGGGGTGTTGCTGAACTTTTAATGAACAGAGCAGGAGATTAAGCCGCTATTTCCGACGATTACGATATCTGCCGTATAAACTTAATATTTTTGTAACTATTCAGATGTGCTTTAGATGTATTTAATCAGGCTGTTGCAGCATACTGGCGTTAGGCACGACAGCCTGACCGGACGCAGATGAAGCGCAGCTGAATAGTTACATATTTTTTATAAATAATATGACTACTTAGGGTATTCTCATGAAACATACCATTTCCGTATTATTACAAAACAAACCAGGTGTTCTTTCCCGGGTTACCGGACTTTTCAGTGGCCGGGGATTTAACATTGAAAGTCTGTCTGTTGCCCAGACCCTGGAGAAAGATGTCTCCTGTCTTACTCTGGTAACTTCAGGCGACAGTAATATTATTGAACAAATCACCAAACAACTTCATAAATTAATTGATATTATTAAGGTAACTGATATATCTGAAACCGAATATGTTGAGCGGGATATGGCACTTATCAGGGTTAAGGCCGAGTCAACTACCAGGGCCGAAGTACTCAGGATAACCGATATTTTCCGGGGCAGAGTTGTTGATGTCGGAGCCAAGAGTTATGCTGTAGAGGTCACCGGTTCCTGCGGCAAGGTTCAGGCTGCCGTTGATCTCCTGCGTCCCATAGGTATTCAGGAGATTGTTCGCACCGGAACTATAGCCATGACCAGGGCGGCTAAATAGTTTTATTGTTATTTTCGACACTTTCCGGCTATAGCGCCATTTGTGTTGAAATTAAATTAAAAAAAAACCACAATGAACATGGGAGAATTTTTCCTGTGGACTTTGTGGTTTTATAGTTTTAATGTAACGTAACCGTTCACCAGGGCACAAAATTTTCGATAACCTTCAGTCCTGTAAGTGTTTACCAGTGCCTTAGATTCGTTCGTTTGGGACTTCGAAGCATACTTGTGCTATTCGAGAAGGCCC
>JANTGB010000035.1 GCA_024763115.1 Desulfobulbaceae bacterium
CAGTGCCTTAGATTCGTTCGTTTGGGACTTCGAAGCATACTTGTGCTATTCGAGAAGGCCCAAACGGGCGAAGATTAGGTGCTGGTGAACGCTTACCCCTAAGCAATGAATTTAAACGGTATTTTTTTGAAGAATCGAGCCGCCGTATTGAGTTACGTGGTTTGGGAAGACCAGGAAAAGTAAAAAATAAATATGGAAATGATAATTTTTCTTGACTGAATTAGATAATCAGTTTATTTTAACAATTAAGAATAATTATTATTTAGATTAGCATAATTTATGGAAAGCCCTGAACAAAATCAACAAAATTTTGATAAACTTAAGCAGCTCTGTGATAAGGCTGGAATTAAACTGACCCATCAACGCCTGGAAATTTTTAAAGAGTTGCTGGTTGCCAGGGATCATCCTTCGGCTGAGCTTATTCATATAAGACTCCAGGAGAGGATGCCTACCATTTCAATTGATACTGTTTATCGAACTTTAGCTACTTTTGACGAACTTGGTATTGTTAAAAAATTGCATGTTGCAAATGAACGAACTCTGTTTGATTCGAATATGGATGTTCACCATCATTTTATTTGTAGCCGCTGTAAAAAGGTGGCTGATCTTTATTGGCCTGATTTTGATAAAAGCACTTTGCCGGGCAATATATCTAAATTGGGCGAAGTTAACTCGCGGCATCTGGAATTGCACGGAGTATGCACTGAATGCTTAGGACTTAAGTAAAAAGTGACTGCTCACAGGGCACCGCATATTCGGAGTCGAAGTTTATGCCCTGTTTTTAAGGGTGCTTATCTCCGCAATCAGCCCGGTTTACGTTTGACTAATACGCAGTACCGATCAGATGACGAAAATCTACGGCACCCTGTGAGCTGTCACCCTTAGACAATAAAAAGAGAGACAAACAGCGTATTTTCAGCGCATTTTTTTTGGTAATCAGGTAAGAATAGTTCTTATCTAATACTAATAAGAGTTAAGTAAAACTTTAATTTTTGAGGTGTAATAATGACTGACAGGAAAAAATTAACCAATAACTCCGGGGCGCCGGTAGGTGATAACCAAAATGTTATGACGGCCGGTAAGCGAGGCCCGATGCTTTTGCAGGATGTATGGTTTCTGGAAAAACTGGCTCATTTTGATAGAGAAGTTATTCCTGAACGGCGTATGCATGCCAAGGGTTCCGGAGCATATGGCACTTTTACCGTCACCCGGGATATAACTCGTTATACAAAAGCAAAAATTTTTTCTGAAGTTGGTAAAGAGACTGATCTTTTTTCCCGTTTTTCTACTGTTGCCGGTGAGAGAGGAGCTGCTGACGCTGAGCGGGATATTCGTGGATTTGCTCTTAAGTTCTATACCGAAGAAGGGAATTGGGATCTTGTTGGTAACAATACCCCTGTTTTTTTTCTGCGCGACCCTTTAAAGTTTCCAGATCTCAATCATGCCGTAAAGCGAGATCCGCGCACCAATATGCGCAGCGCGAAAAACAACTGGGATTTCTGGACTTCGCTGCCGGAGGCATTACACCAGGTAACCATTACCATGAGTGACCGAGGCATTCCGGCATCATATCGACACATGCATGGATTCGGCAGTCACACATTTAGTTTTATCAATGCGGACAACGAGCGCTTCTGGGTTAAGTTTCATTTTCATACCAGGCAGGGCATAAAGAATCTGACTGATGCGGAAGCTGAGGCTGTTATTGGTAAATGCCGTGAAAGCCACCAGGAAGATCTGTATAATAGCATAGAAAAGGGAGATTTCCCACGCTGGACTATGTTTATTCAGGTTATGACTGAAAAAGAGGCGGCTGAGTGTCCGTACAATCCTTTTGATCTGACCAAGGTCTGGTATCATAAAGATTATCCCCTGATTGAAGTCGGTGAGCTGGAGCTGAATCGTAACCCTGAAAATTATTTTGCCGAGGTGGAACAGTCAGCCTTCAACCCGGCTAATATCGTTCCGGGGATCGGTTTCTCGCCTGACAAGATGCTACAGGGACGACTTTTTTCTTATGGTGATGCCCAGCGTTATAGATTAGGCGTTAATCATCAGCAGATTCCGGTTAACGCACCTCGTTGTCCTTTTCACAACTATCATCGTGACGGCGCAATGAGGGTTGACGGAAATCATGGTTCAACTATTAGTTACGAGCCGAACAGTTACGGGGAATGGCAGGAGCAGCCGGATGCAAATGAGCCGCCGCTAAACATTGAAGGAGCGGCAGATCACTGGAACCACCGGGAAGATGACGATTATTATACTCAGCCAGGTAAACTATTTCGGCTGATGAGTTCGGAGGAACAGCAATCTCTGTTCAGCAACACTGCCGGAGCTATGGGAAATGCCCCCAAAGAAATAAAACTGCGTCATATTGAGAACTGCATGAAGGCCGATCCTGCCTATGGTAAGGGAGTTGCCGACGCACTCGGCATACCCTTGCCGGATTAACTGAAAATCATGAACTGGAAGATTTTATCATGGCATCATTAAAAATTAGACTGTATTACAAATTTGTTTGAGATTAATGGGAGCAACGAAGTTTTCGTTGTTCCCTAATTTTATTTGGAACTTTTTCATGATTAAAATTATCTACTTGGAACATATAGATTAGTCTGTTAATTTATTAGATTTTCGTTTCGAGATCAAGGCAGATGGAAAAAATTACCACAGGCATGTACGTGATATTTCAGGGATAAATTTTTCCGTTTAACGCAGAGACCGGCTGAAAAGACATTAAGTCAACGGGCTCATAGATTAATAATGGCACGCTGTGCGCATCTTATACAGGCAAAGCTCCCTGACTGGAAATAAATAATAAACAGCCGGATCCCGCAAAGGAACCAACCATGACTATTGACGTGCAACAGTTAAATATCGAAGTCGAAAAGGAAGGAGTGCTGCTCCAGCGGATCAGGGCGGAAATCGGCAAGGTCATAATCGGTCAGCGTGAGCTGGTAGACAAGATGCTTATTGCGCTGCTTTGCAATAACCATGTCCTTCTTGAAGGGGTTCCCGGCCTGGCCAAGACCTTGACCATAAACACCCTGGCCCAGACCATCCATGCCTCGTTTCAGCGTATTCAGTTTACCCCGGATCTGCTGCCCGGCGATCTGCTCGGCACCCTGATCTACAACCCGAAAAGCGGCGGATTCAGCACTCGAAAAGGGCCGATATTCGCCAATATTATCCTGGCCGACGAGATCAACCGGGCCCCGGCCAAGGTGCAGAGCGCCCTGCTTGAGGCCATGCAGGAACGTCAGGTAACAATCGGAGATGAGAGTTTTCCCCTGGAAGAACCTTTCATGGTGCTGGCCACCCAGAACCCTGTGGAACAGGAGGGAACCTATCCTCTGCCTGAGGCCCAGGTTGATCGCTTCATGTTCAAGCTGACCGTGGATTATCCGAGCTCCGAGGAAGAACAGCAGATTCTCCGCCGCCTGGCTTCCCCGGAAGATCAGCCCCAGGCCCAGCCATTGGTTGAGGCCGGTGACCTGAAGCGTCTCCGCCGGAAAACCGCATCAATCTACATGGATGAAAAAATCGAGCGTTATATAGTTGATCTGGTTGCCGCCACCCGTGATCCCGAGCGTTTTCAGCTTAACCTCAAGCATCTTATTCAATACGGCGGGTCGCCCCGTGCCTCCATTTTTCTGGCCTTGGGAGCCAAGGGTTGTGCCATGCTGGCAGGTCGGGGATTTGTCACCCCACAGGACGTCAAGATCATTGCTCATGATGTCCTGCGCCACCGGGTTATTGTTACTTATGAGGCAGAGGCGGAAGAAAGAAATTCAGAGGAAATTGTCCAGCAAATTCTTGATACTGTTCCGGTTCCATGATTATCCATAAAAGAACAGGTTATAAATCTTGACTGTAACTATTCGAGGTAAGCGAACGAAGTGAGACTCCGTGTGTGCTTTAGATGTGTTCGCTCAGGCCGGCGCAGCATAATATGCTATGTAAGACAGCCTGAGCGGACACAGGTGAAGTACGGCTGAATAGTTACTCTTGACGTAACTACTCACGGGGCAAGCGTCCTGAATTTGCTAACCCCTGTAATTGTAACTGCTTACAGGATGCCGGATATTTTCGTGATCAGGTCGGCGCAGCGTATTAGTCATACGTAAGCCGGGCTGATTGCGGAAAGAGTCGGTGTCTTGTGAGCAGTTACTTTTTGACTTTTGCATGATTCCCAAAGAACTGGCAAAAAAAATTCGCTCCATCCAAATCCGCACCAGCAAAACAGTCAACAGCGTACTGGCCGGAGAATATGAGAGTGCCTTCAAGGGCCGGGGCATGGAGTTTGACGAGGTGCGTGAATATCAGCCCGGTGACGATATCCGCACTATTGACTGGAATGTCACGGCCCGCACCGGCGTTCCCCATGTTAAACTGTATGTCGAAGAGCGGGAGCTGACGGTTTTTTTTCTGGTTGATCTCTCCGCTTCCGGAGACTTTGCCGGAGTGGAGCGCACCAAAAACGAACTTGCTGCCGAACTGACCGGGCTGCTGGCCTTTTCCGCCATTAAAAAAAATGACAAGGTGGGGATGATTGTATTCACCGATACCGTTGAAATATTTATTCCGCCTAAAAAGGGTATTTCCCATGTCCTGCGTCTGATCAGGGAAATTCTTTATTTTAAGCCCAGCCGACAAAAAACCGATATCAATATCGCCCTTGATTTTCTGGGCCGGGTGTTGCGCAAAAAGGCGGTAGTTTTTCTGATCTCAGATTTTATTGCCGATGATTTCAGTAAGCCCCTCCGGGTTCTGGCCAGGCGCCATGACCTGATTACCGTTTCCATAACCGATCCCCGTGAACGGGAACTGCCCGATGTCGGCCTGATTGAACTGGAAGACGCGGAAAGCGGCGAGACCATTCTTCTTGACTCAGGCAGTCGCGAGGTACGGCAGCGATACCGGCAGCTGGCAATCCAGCGTCACCGGGAGCTGAACTCTCTGTTCTCTTCAATGAATGTTGATCATATTTCTCTCCAGACTGATCAGGATTATGTTGTTGACCTGATAAGTTTTTTCAGGACCAGGGAAAGAAGGAGGCAGCATGGTTAAACGCTTGCCTTTTATTATCATGTTCTGCTGCTGCCTGTTGCTCGGCAGCTGCCGCAGCGCCCAAAAAAATATTGACCCAGACCGACATGACTCCGCCTTACAGCAGGAATTCAGCCAGGGAGAACTGACGGTCAAGGTTGACATGAGCCGCATGGAAATGAACGTGGCCCAGCAGACTTTACTCCGGCTCACCGCCGTTGCCCCGGAAAAATTTCAGGTTGAACTACCTGCTTTCATCGACAAGCTGGGTGATTTCAGCATCAGCAAATCTCTGCCTGTTCAGGCGCAATTAAAACATAACGCCCTGGTTCAGACGGCAAGTTGGACTTTAGAGCCGTTTTTAAGCGGCATCTATATTGTTCCGGAAATGACAATCAGGGCCAGGTCGGACGACAAGGAATTTTCCGTAACTGTGCCGGAAATCCAGGTTAATGTCACTTCCCTGCTGGATGACGGGCCTGAGGTGGCCGACATAGCGCCCATGCTTCTGCCGGAGCCCGATTATTTATACTGGTATCTGGCAGGGGGAGTAATTCTTTCGGCAGCGGCCCTCTTTGCCTTTTACCGGTTCAAGCTGCGCAAGGAGCCGGAACCGCCGCCTCCTCCGCCGGTGGCGCCCCATGTTATTGCAGTTCGCGCCCTGGATGACCTGTTGGCCCGCAATTTGCCGGAGCAGGGTAAAATAAAGGATTTTTATCTGGCTCTTTCCACGATTCTCCGCCGCTATATTGAAAACCGTTTTCAGTTACGGGCCGTGGAACAGACCACCGAGGAATTTTTTTTAAATCTTAATTCTTCGTCTCTGTTTAATTTTGAGCAGAAACAGCTACTGAAAAAATTCCTCGACAATTGTGATCTGGTTAAATTTGCCAAACACCAACCGGCAAAAGAAGAAATCGACAAGGCAATAACCTTTTGCCGTGAATTTATAAATAACAGCCGTTGAGCCTGCGCAGCATACTGGTGCTATTCAAGCAGGCTCAAATGGACAATGAGGTAAGCGTAGACTTCGTGAGGTGCCGGCGAACGCTTAGCAAAAATCTCCCGGAGTCTTTCAATGGTCGCTTGTCTGCGCCCTGTAACCAGTTACAATTACGGCTTTTAGCGAAATAAAGATGTTTATCCAGTGAGTAGTTACCAACAGTCAATGAACAAATTATTTATCATATTCCGTCTGTCGGTTTCCCGAAGTCTTAACGTTGCTCCGCTTACCTGCTTATGGTTTCCGACATGAATTTTGCCTCGCCATGGGCCTTTCTTGCCCTGCTGGTCATTCCTCTGCTCATTTACCGGGAGCTGGGACGAGAGCGGAAAACCGCCGTGCGCTTCCCTTCGCTGCAACTGGTAGCCGCAACAGGGACATCAATTAAAATAAAACTGCGCCGACTGCCTCTCCTGCTGCGGATAATTGCCCTGATCCTGCTGATCACGGCCCTGGCCCGGCCCCAGAAAGGCATTGAAAAGGTCTATGATGTCAGCAATGGAATTGCCATTGAGGTGGTGGTTGACCGCTCCGGCAGCATGGGCGCGGAAATGGAATTTAACGGCGAGACCACAAATCGCCTGGAAGTGGTAAAAAGGGTATTTTCCGAATTTGTCAACGGCAATCATGATGAACTGCAGGGACGGCCCAACGACCTGATCGGCATGATAAGTTTCGCCCGTTACAGTGAAACGGTCTGCCCTCTGACCCTGGCCCATGACGCAGTAGGAGAAATGGTCAGGCAAGTGGAGCTCGTTAACACTCGGGCCGAAGACGGCACCGCCATCGGTGATGCTGTCGGCCTGGCCGCCGCCCGGTTAAAGGATGCCGAGAAGACCTTGAGCGAGCAGACGGACAAGGGCAAAAAGGGTCAATATCAGATAAAGAGCAAGATAATTATTCTGCTGACCGATGGGGCCGGCAATTGTGGCGTTTTAAGCCCTGAAGAGGGCGCAGCCCTGGCGAAAAAATGGGGGATCAAAATTTACACAATCGGCATTGGCGATCAACCCGGGGATTTGGCCAATGCCGGTATTTTTTCCTTTCTGCGGGCCGGGCGGCCCCGGATTGACACCAAAACCTTAAAAAAACTTGCTCAAGACACCGGCGGAATTTTTCGGTTGGCCTCGGACGGCGATGCCCTGCTGGCCGTTTACCGGGAAATCGACGCACTGGAAACCAGCGAGATTGAAAGCGTCCGCTACATCGATTATCGGGAATTTTTTCCCCGTTTTGCCCTGATGGGGCTGGTTCTACTGGTTTTAGAGACTGTTTTGCGCTGCACCTTGTTCAGGAGAATTTTATGAAAATTGCAGGGTGGGCAGTGGTAAAAAAGAGGATTTTCTGATTGGCCGATATCCGTTTTTTTAATATAAAGATGTTTCATCTCCTCTGGCTCATGCCGGGACTGGCGGCATTATTTTTCTACGCAGCCGCCCGCCGGAAACAGCAGCTGGCTGAATTTATCCGGCCGGCAGCCCAGGCCCGGATTATAGTGAGTCGCCGGCTGCCCAGACGGGTCTGGAGAGCGGTGTTGTTAACCGTCAGCCTGACTTTCCTGATAATTGCCCTGGCCGAACCGGCCTGGAATATGAAGGAAACCACGGTGAAACGGGCCGGCCGGGACGTGGTTTTTCTGCTCGATGTCTCGCGCAGCATGCTGGCCCGTGATCTTAAACCCAATCGGCTGGAACGGGCAAAACTGGCTATTACCGACTGTGTTGAACGTCTGGGGGGGGATCGCGTCGGTCTGGTTGTCTTTGCCGGTACCACGGCAATTAAATGCCCCCTGACCCTGGATTATGCCTTTTTTAAAATGATGCTCGACTCCATCACCATTGACAGCGCCGGTCGGGGCGGCACCATGATCGGTGATGCCCTTCGTACTGTAATGGAAAAGGTTTTTGACAGCCGGCAAAAGGAATTTAAGGATATTATTCTAATTACTGACGGCGGAGATCAGGATAGTTTTCCGATCGAGGCTGCCGAGGCTGCCGGTAAACAGGGAATCAGACTGCTGGTCATTGGTCTGGGCGATGAAAATGAGGGCGAGCGCATCCCCATTACCAGGGAAGACGGCACTTCCGCTTTTTTGACCTATAACGGTCAGGAGGTCTGGACAAAGCTTGACGGTGATTTTCTGCGGCGTATAGCCCTGGCCACGCCGGGCGGGCGCTATCTGCCGGTTGCCACGGGAGCCATTGACCTTGGCGATGTTTATCAGGACATCATTGCCTCTTCAGCCAAAAGAGAGCTTGAGAGCAAAACCATCCGTCGATATGAGGAAAAATTTCAGCTTTTCCTGGCCCTGGCCCTGGTTCTGCTGCTGATTGAGTCGCTGTTGCCCGACAAAGAGGTTGCAACGAATAAATGAAAAAAATCATTATGATAATCCTGCTTTCGGCCCTGCTTCCGGTTCTCTGCCGGGCCGCTTCCACCAGGGCCATACTGGAAAAGGCTAAAGGAAACTATGAGGCCGGACACCTTGCCCGGGCCCTTGATCTTGTCGACCAGGCAGTGGAAAAAAATCCGGAGGAGCCCTTTGCCTTTTATGACAAGGGTAATGTCCTCTATCGTCAGGGCAAATACAAGGAGGCGATCAGCAGTTACGAACAGGCGGCGTTACAAAGCAATACCCCGGAGTTGACTGCTAAAAGTTATTACAATATGGGCAATGCGGCCTTAAATCGGGCCCAGGGCGAGATGGATGGCGAAAAATCCCTTGCCCTGCTCAACAACAGCGCTGAAAGTTACCGCAATGCTTTGAATATTGATCCCTCATTGCAGAACGCGGCCCACAATCTTGAACTTGTCAGGCAGGCGATAAAACAAAAAAAAGAGGAGCTGCGACAGCAGCAGCAGAAGCAAGGCAACGGCCGGTGTGACCGTCCTCGGAACAAGGATGAAACACAAAAAAATCTGGAGGATATGATTAACCGTCAAAAAAAACAGGCTGAAAAAAATAAGGCAAACTCCCAGGGACGGAACAGCGGGGAGCAGAATCAACAAATGGCGGATGAGCAGGAAAATCTGCGTCATGAGACGGAACAAACCCGGCAACAGCTCGGCCGACGGCAGTCGGGAAAAAATGACAAGGCGGAACAGGAGCTGCGAAAGGCCATGGCCGACCAACAGCAGGCCGAGGATGAATTAAAGAACAACCAACCGGCCCAGGCTGCGGAAAAACAGGAAGAGGCGGCAGGACATTTACAACAGGCCCTTGAATCTCTACAGGACAAGGACAACAAAAAAAATGAGCAGGAGCAGCAAAAACAGGATAAAAAAGAAGAGTCTTCCAGGCAACAGGAGCAACAGAATAAAAAAGGTGAAGAGCAGCAGGCCGGGCAGCCGGAAAAAGGCAACCCTCCTCCGGCTCCGGAAGAATCCTCAGCCCAGGCCGAGGCTGAACCAAGTCCCAGGGATATCCTGGAACTTGAAAGAAAATTACGCCAACTGCGACAGCAGCAGATGAACAGAACCTATCAGGGAGTTGAAAAAGACTGGTAATGAAAAAAGCAGCACCGATATACTTTTGCCTCATTCTTGTCAGCTTAGGGCTATGCCGTCCGGTCGGGAAAAGTTTTGCCGCTGATATTCAGATTCAGGCCGCAGTTGACAGCCGGGAAGTTTTTGTCGGCGAGACTTTTAATTTTCAGATTCAGGTTAAGGGCCACGATTCTCCCCCTGAGCCTGATATGTCGCAGGTTAAGAATTTCCGGGTGCGGTTCCTGGGCGGGCAGCAGAACAGCAGCACTTCCATCTCCAATGTTAACGGCTCCTGGAACAAGATCGTCAACCGGGCCTATATTTTTAATTACCTGTTAACCCCGCTGCGAGCCGGGGAACTGATCGTCCCGGCCATATCCCTGACTATTGACGGCAAAAATTACCGGACCAGACCATTCAGCATTCATGCCCGCAAGCCGGAGGAGAGTGACGATTTTAAGCTCAGGCAGCAATTAAGCAAGGATCATTGCTATGTTGGAGAACCGCTGGTGCTGACAACCACCTGGTACATCGGCAGGGATGTTAAAAATTTTGAGTTTAATCTGCCTCTGCTGGATGACTCCCGGTTTGCCGTATACAGCCGCAAGCCCGACAAGATGCCGGCTAGCCGGGATAATCTTTTTGAACTGCCCGCCGGCTCGGCAAAACTCATGGCAGTGCGCGGCCGGGGAAAGCTGGACGGCCGATCCTTCACCACCCTGACCGTTCAGCAGACAATTATCCCCCGGCGGAGCGGTGAGCTGTCCCTGCCCCAGGCCACGGTGAGCTGCAAGGCCTTGTCCGGCTATACCAGGAGACGGTCACGCGGTTTCGGGGGTTTTGACAATGATCCTTTTTTCAGTGATTTGTTCGGCCGCAATAAACAGGGAGTTTACCAGACGCAGGTGATCCCGGCCAACGAGACGACCCTTAATGTCATCCCTCTGCCGACCCAGGGCAAGCCGGACAACTTCAGCGAGCTTATCGGCGTTTACAGGATTTCCACCCGGGCCGTACCGCAAGAAGTCAATGTGGGTGATCCGATTACCCTGACGATCAAGGTTTCCGGCCCCTTTGTCGATAGTGTTGAGCCGCCTTCTCTGGCCGGAATTGCGGCAGGCGGATTCAAGATTCCCGAAGAAATAGCTCCCGGCAGGACAGAAGGCGACAGCAGGGTTTTCACCCAGACAATCAGGGCGACCAATGCTGATATCAAGGAGATCCCGGCCCTGGAGTTAAGCTTTTTTAATCCGGAAACCGGCAGCTATGAGACAAGCCGCAGCCGGCCCATTACCTTGACCGTTCATCCCACCCGGATTATTACGGCCCTGGATGCTGAAGGCGCGGCTGAGCCGGCAATCAAAAAGAAAATAAAAACAGCAAACAGTGGAATTAACTTTAATTACGATGGCCCTGATGTCCTGCTTGATCGGAAAGCGGCTGAGATTTCCACCGGCAGCATTATTATTCTCCTGGCCGGGCCGCCGAGCTGCTTCCTGCTCCTGTTGGGCCTGACATTTTTCCGGCGGCGCAACAGTGATCCGGCAAAAGCAAGGGCGAAAAAGGCGGCAGCGGAATTCATCCGGGAGCTTGACCGTATGGGCGCAAACGGCAGTCCGGCGGATCCGGCTCTGGCCCTTAAAAGATATCTTTCCCTGAAACTTTCGCGATCTGCGGCAGCCCTGACCTTTATTGATATTGAGCCGCAACTGCGCTCAGCGAATATCAGCACCGAGACCCTGGCCGATTTACAATTCATACTTGATCAGGGCGAGGCGGCCCAGTATGCCGGAGTCGTCGGTAGCCCGGACGAGATGAAAAAACTGGTAGATTCGGCAAGGCAGGCAGTTAGCGAACTGGAAAAGAGGCTGGGAAAATAATGAAAAATTCAGCTATAATATGGTATCTTATTATTTTTCTGTTCGGCACAGTTCCGGGCGGCCGGGCCGCCGTGCAGGAGGACACGGCAAAAAGCAGTGGAGAACAGCAGAGCCTGCTGCGCCAGGCCAATGATTTTTTCCGCCGGGCCGGGGAAACAAAGGACAGAAAAAAAGCGGAAGACCTTTACCGCAAGGCCCTGTTGCGCTACGAAAGTCTGAGCCGGGAGATAACCAACGGCAAATTATATTATAATATTGCCAATGTCTATTTCCGCCTGAATGATCCGGGTCGGGCCATAGTCAATTACCGGCGGGCCGAACGCTTTATCGGCGACGATCCTAATCTGCGCCGGAATCTGGCTGCAGCCTTGAAAAAACAACAGGATAAAATTGAGGCGGCCCAGGAAGACAAGCTGCTGCAGACAATTTTTTTCTGGCATTATGATCTTTCTTATGAGTTGCGGCTGTTGATCTTTGCCGTGGTCTATATTGTTTTCTGGATTATTGCCTGGCTCTATTTCGGCAGCAGAATAAAAATTCCCCAATGGCTCCTTGCGCTTTTTTTGATCTTCTCCCTTTCCCTTGGCGTTTCCCTGCTGCTGGATCATAACAGACAGGGAGCAAAAAGAGGGGTAATTGTTGCCCCTGAAGTGATTGCCCGCAAGGGTGACAGCAGTTCATATCAGCCGAGCTTTGAGGAACCCCTGCATGCGGGCACGGAATTTACCTTGCTGGGCAAACGGGCATCATGGCTTCATATTGAATTGAGAGATGGCCGCCGGTGCTGGATTCCCGGTCATAAGGCCGAAATAATCTGACTATGACAAGACAGTGGTTTGAGTAAATTTTTATTTTTATAGTATGTGGTTAGTCTTTGGGAATAAGTTTTATGAAGCAAATTAAAATCATCAGGGGAGACATAACCAGGGCGGAAGTGGATGCCGTTGTCAATGCCGCCAA
>JANTGB010000036.1 GCA_024763115.1 Desulfobulbaceae bacterium
AGCAAAATCAGGCCCTGAAACGATCAGTTAAATAGGGTTCAAGTATCCGGGGAATTTTAATGGAACCGTCTTCCTGTTGACAGTTTTCAAAAATAGCGGCTAAAGTGCGGCCCACGGCCAGACCGCTGCCGTTTAAGGTATGAACCAGGGCGCTTTTCTGTTGCCCCTTGGGACGATAACGAATACCCCCGCGCCGGGCCTGAAAATCAAGAAAATTACTGCATGAGGATATTTCCCGATACTTATCCTGGGCCGGCATCCAGACTTCAAGATCATAGGTCTTGGCTGCGGAAAAACCCAGATCGCCGGAGCAGAGAGTTACCACCCGGTAGGGCAGCTCCAGCATCTGCAATACCTCTTCAGCATCCGCCAGCAGGGATTCCAGTTCAGCATCGGAATTTTCCGGCAGGGCAAATTTTACCAGCTCAACCTTGTCAAATTGATGCTGGCGGATCAACCCTTTGGTATCCCGGCCATAGGAACCGGCCTCGGAACGAAAACATGGGGTATAGGCACAGTATTTGATCGGCAGATCAGCCTGGGCCAGGGTTTCATCCCGGTGTATATTAGTCACCGGCACCTCGGCGGTGGGAATCAGATAAAGATCCCAGCCCTCGGCCTTGAACAGGTCTTCGGCAAATTTCGGCAGCTGCCCTGTGGCCGTCATGGTGGCGGTATTAACCAGGAAAGGGGGCAGCACCTCCTCATAGCCGTGTTTCTGGGTATGAAGATCGAGCATAAAATTAGTCAAGGCCCTTTCCAGCCGCGAGGCCAACCCTTTCAGGATGGCAAACCTGGCTCCGGAAAGTTTGGCGGCCCGCTTAAAATCAAGAGTTCCGGCAGCTTCTCCCAGTTCCCAATGAGCCTTCGGGGCAAAGGAAAATTCCGGCAATGAGCCCCATTTTCTGATTTCAACATTATCATTATCATCTTGACCAAAGGGTACTGAATCATGGGCCAGGTTGGGAATTTCCATAACGATTTCCTGTAGATCCTCCTGGATTACCACAAGTTTCAGCTCCAGTTCCTTGATCCTGGGACCAACGGTTTTCATCTCGTTCAGCAGTTCATCCGCATTTTCCTTATTTTTTTTAAGTTCGGCAATCTGCCGGGAAACAATCTTGCGGCGGTTGCGCAGTCCTTCAACCTCGGAAAGCAGCTCGCGGCGCTCTTTATCTATTTTGATAAATGCATCAATGCGGGATTTTTCAATATTGCGGTATTTTATCTTTTCCTTGACCAGGTCAATATTTTCCCTGATAAAACGAAGTTCTAGCATATTAGGATATCCTTATAATTTTTTATGGCTATGGATAATTTCCTGCGTAGGGTGCATACTGCGCACCTTTTGTCTGGATTAATAGATGAGCCCGTTGATTTAACCCATTATACCGTAAAACGGCAAAACCGTCACCAGTTCGCCCCGGCGAACCAGGCGCCGGTTAGGAGGGATGTGGATAATAGTGTTCACATCCGCGCCCCGGCCCATTGGCCGTACCGTCAAATGATCGGCTTTCCAGGTCAGCCACCCCCCTTTCAAGTTGAGCATTCCTTTTTTATTAAGCGTAATTTCAGCGTCGAGTTCAGCCTTTATTAATTGCGGGCCGGGCTTTGCAAGGCCCTGCAGTTTCTTTAATGCCGGCAGAACAAGCTCATAAAAAAGAGTCTGCACGGCAGGCGGCGGCCCAGGCAGGGCAAAAACCGCTGTCTTGTCCTTCAGCCCGAACAAGGTTGTGGCGCCGGGACGAATATTAATTCCCCGGCAGATAATATTTACCCTGCTCATTTCCAGGCATCGGCTTACCAGATCAAATTTTCCCGGCCCCATGCCGCCGGTGGTTATAATCATCCGCACCGCAGAGGCAAACGCCTCAGACAGGGCTGCGCGGATTTCCTCTTTTCTATCTTTAACCAACCCCAGATCAAGCGGAACAGCCCCGGACTGTTTAAGTAACGCGCTGAGAAGGATGCGATTAGCGCTGATAGTCTGGCCGGGACAGGGCTCTTTTTCCACCAGTTCACTGCCGGTTGAGAGAATGGCGACTTTTACCCGGCGATAAACCGGAATTTCCCGCAAACCTCCGGCTGCGAGACGATGAAGATGGCTGGCGGTAATTTTTGTTCCTTTTTCGGCAATTAACTCTCCGGCCCTGATATCGCTGCCTGTTTTTTTTATATAATTTTTTCGGGGGAGACCTGCCTTAACCAGCACCTGACCGTTATTTTCCCGGCATTCCTCCAGAGGAATAACTAAAGAGCCGCCGGCAGGGAGATGAGCGCCGGTCATAATTCGCGCGGCTTCGCCTTTGCCTATGGCCGGGATATTGGTGCAGCCGGCGGCAATTTCCGCGCTTATCCCCAGGCTGACCATTTTTTTGCCGGGTTCCGATATGTCAGCCCGGCGTACGGCAAAGCCATCCATTCGCGACTGGATAAAATTAGGAACCGGCCTTTTAGTCGGTAAATTTGCCGCAGCCACCCGGCCTGAAGCATCATTAAGAGAAATTGTCCGGCAGCCGTCCGGTTGCAGCCGGGAAGTTATAGTTCTTCGGGCCTGATCCAGAGAAATAAATTTACTTATGGCCTTCAGATCGGCAGGACGATTAATATTATGAAAGGTAGTAAAATCGGATATTATTGATTGCAGTTCCTGATATTCAACCTTCCGAATTTTCAGATCAGCCAGCATCCGGGTTATTTTGCGCTGTCCTTTATTCAGATTATTCTCAATAGCGGGCAGGCAGCTTTGCCGGTAAACCGCGTAAAGTGGTTCCGGGCCGTTATCAAGCCAGGGCAGGGCCACATCCCAGGAACCGGGAAGCTGACAGAGAAACTCAATCAGCCTGAGATTAAGCAGGGGCATATCGCAGGCGGCAATAAATGCCTGGGGATTTGCTATGTTTTTCAGGCCGGCATGAATTCCTGCCAGGGGGCCGCAATCTGTAAATATATCCGAAACCGAGGGCCAGTGGAGAAATTCATATTCAGGCGCCGTATTGGTGACCAACAGCTGTTCCTGAAACAATTTGTCAAAAACAGCGGCCTCATGTTCAATCAGGGTCTGGCCGCGAAATTCAGCCAGCGCCTTATTTGAGCCAAAGCGGGAACTGGCCCCGCCGGCCAGAATAATACCTGCCGTATCAGGCAGAAAGTTTGTTTTTTTCATATCTTGATCTTCGGACGGTTTTCCTTTCGGCAGATTCGTTTTATGAACTTTTTTAATAAATTTTGCCGCGCTTGCCGGATAAGTAGCTGTGCCGGATCTTTTTCCAGACAGTACGGATGGGAATAATGCCGCAGGGCATTAATTTCCGCCAGTTATTTTTTCCGCAGACGATTTTTTCGATAATTTCCGCAGGCTGACTTTCGATCAGCCTGTCTTACATAGCACCGGTATGCTGCGCCGGCTGATCGAACAGAGCTGCAGCACAGTGGTTTAGGTAATTTTTAGCCCTTTGCTGAATAGTTGCATTCTTTTTTGAGTTCTGTGAATAAATGTTGTAATGTAAATAACTTGAAACTTCTCCCAAAATTTTTTAAATGTCACAAAAACCATCGTCCATTAATATTATCTGGCTGGCCCTGGTACTCATTGCCACGGTAACGGCAGCCTATACCGGCAAAATGGCCGAAGTTACCAGGGCTTCGTTTGATTCGGCCAAGAGCGCGGTAACTCTGGCAATCGGGCTTATCGGCCCCATGGCCCTCTGGCTGGGAATCATGAAAGTCGCGGAAGAGGGCGGCCTGCTGCGGATAATAGCCAGGGCTGTCCGGCCTGTAATGATTCGGCTCTTTCCCGATGTTCCGCCTGAGCATCCAGCCATGTCGGCTATGATTATGAATATGGCGGCCAATGCCCTGGGACTGGGCAATGCGGCCACGCCCATGGGCATCAAGGCCATGCAGGAACTGGAAAAACTGGCCCCGGAAAAGGGTACGGCCACCAATGCCATGTGCCTTTTTCTGGCTATCAATACCTCAAGCGTTACCCTCCTGCCCCTTGGGGTCATAACGGTACGGGCCGCAGCCGGGGCCGTTGACGCCTCGGCAATTCTCATTCCTTCCCTGTTTGCCACCTTCTGCTCAACCTGCGTGGCAGTGGCGGCGGCCAAAATCCTGGCCCACCGCGAAGCATTTTCCGTCTATTCCGGCAGCGACCTGAACCTGAAAAACGCCGGGGAAGAATCAACAGATGAAGCATCCCTGCTAAAGCCCGGCCCTGGCGGAAAAATATTCGTACAACTCCTGATTATTGCCTTTTGCGGCGGAATTATTTACCGTTTTACTTCTCCAGCCGCCCCTGGTCTTGTTCTAAAAGACCTTTCCAACTGGCTGATCCCCGTCCTTATCTGCCTGCTCCTTGTTTTCGGCTACTTTAAGGGCGTAAAAATTTACGAAACCCTGACCGAAGGGGCAAAAGAAGGATTTAATACTGCGGTGCGGATTATTCCTTTCATGGTGGCTATCTTTGTCGCCATCGGCATGTTCCGGGCCAGCGGCGCCATGGATATCATGATAAATATTTTTTCACCGCTGACCGAATTAATCGGCATGCCGGCCGAGGCCCTGGCCATGGCCCTGATGCGGCCTTTATCCGGTAGCGGCGCTTTCGGAATCATGTCGGAGATCGTCAACCAGGCCCCGGACAGCTTTCTTTCCTTCCTGGTCTCCACCATGCAGGGGTCGACCGAGACCACCTTTTATGTTCTGGCCGTTTATTTCGGCAGCGTCGGGATTAAACGCACCCGTCATGCCCTGCCTGCCGCCCTCTGCGCTGATGCCGCCGGAATCCTGGCCTCAGTGCTGATCTGCAATTTATGGTTGTCTTGACGAATTCCCGGCTTGTGTTTATCGTGCCGTAAATCTTTCGTAACTGCTCACAGGGCGTCGGATCTTTCCACGATTAGTCCGGCTTACGTATGACTAATACGCTGCGCCGGCCTAATCGCAAAAATCTCCGGCACCCTGTAAACAGTTACAGTTACAGTGGTTAGCGAAATTAAGGGCATTTACCACGTAAGTAGTTACTAATAAATGATAAATTTGGATAAACCTGTTTTACCATGAAGCGCCTGAAGGATACGAAGAAAACCACAAAATCAGCAAGTTAACTTCATGCTCTTCATGAGCTTCATGGTGAGTCAAGATTTTTTGCAAGTTTATCATAAATCAATTTCATAACAGGAAACAATTATGAGCAAAAAGCTGCACGGCTTTATTTTACAAAACAAAAGCGAGGTACCCGAGGTAAACGGCAAAGCCTGTGTTTATCTTCATGAACAGAGCGGAGCCCGCCTGCTGCATCTGGCTAATGACGATGACAACAAGGTTTTTTCAATCTTTTTCCGCACCCCGCCGCCGGACAGTACCGGGGTCCCCCATATTCTTGAGCATTCCGTCCTCTGCGGCTCGCGTAAATTCCCCTCCAGGGAGCCCTTTGTCGAACTTTTAAAAGGCTCGTTAAACACCTTTTTAAATGCCTTTACCTTTTCCGACAAAACCGGGTATCCGGTAGCCAGCCGTAATGACAAGGATTTTTTCAACCTGATGGATGTCTATCTTGACGCGGTTTTTTACCCCAATATTTATAAAAAACCCGAGATTTTTCTCCAGGAAGGCTGGCATTACGAGCTTGATGCTCCTGAAAATGAACTGCAATATAACGGGGTGGTTTATAATGAAATGAAAGGGGCCTTTTCTGCGCCGGAACAAATACTTTTTCGGAAAATTGAACAGTCCCTTTTTCCGGATACGCCCTACGGAGTTGAATCAGGCGGCGACCCGGCCCATATCCCCGACTTGACCTATGAACAGTTTCTTGACTTCCATCGGGCCTACTATCATCCGGCCAACAGCTTTATCTATTTGTACGGCAATGGTGATATTAATCGGCAACTGGCCTTTTTAAATGAGTCCTATCTGGCCGATTTTAATAAAATAAGCCTGGATTCTACCATAAGCTGCCAGCAGCCCTTTTCAGCCATAGAGGAGCTTAAGCTCAGCTATCCGGTTTCCGCCGATGAAGATAAAAAGGACAAGACGTTTTTTGCCTTAAATTATGTGACCTGCCGGATTGATCAGGTACAAACCGTTCTGGGGCTGGCAATTTTAAACCACATTCTGCTCCAGACCTCGGCCTCGCCCCTGAAAAAGGCCTTGATTAAGGCGGGAATAGGCATGGATGTCATGGGAGTTTTTGACGCGGAAATTCTTCAGCCGGTTTTTTCCATTGTCTTGAAAAATTCCAACAGCGAGCAGCAGGAGCGGTTTCGAGAAATTATTCAACAGACCCTGGAAGAGCAGGTAAAAAACGGCCTGAACAAAAAACTGGTGGCAGGCGCGGTTAACAGCATGGAATTCAAGTTGCGCGAGGCTGATTATCATTCCTTTCCCAAAGGGCTGGTCTATAATCTCCAGTCCATGACCACCTGGCTTTACGGCTTTGATCCCCTGGAACCATTGCGCTATGACCGGCATCTGGCTGCGATCAGGGAAAATATGGACAAGGGCTGGTTTGAAAATTTAATCCGGGAATTTCTCCTTGATAATAAGCATGGCTCCCTTGTCACCCTGGCCCCGGAACAGGGGCCGGCCCATGAACTGGAAGAAAAAACTAAAAAAAGGCTGGCTGCCTTTAAAGACAGCCTGTCCGGTGAAGATGTGGCGGAATTAATTGCCCGAACCGGCAGGCTGCATGAATATCAGCAGCAGCCTGATTCTCCGGAAGCTCTTAATGCCATTCCCCTGTTATCCCTGAACGATATTAATCTCGAGGCGGAAAAACTGCCCTTTGCCGGGAAACCAGGTGATATTGAAGTCCTCCATCATCCTCAGTTCAGCAATAATATCGGCTATGTCAATCTCTACTTTGACGCCGGATGCGTCAGCCGGGAGAATATTCCCTATCTGGGCCTGCTGGAAAGCGTCTTAGGCCGAATGGACAGCAAAAATTATGATTACACCAGCCTGGTCAATGAAATCAACATCCATCTTGGCGGTCTTTCCTTTGCCGTGGATGATTTCGGCAAATATCAGCAGCCCGGCGTATATTGTACCAAGTTCAAGGTTGCGGCCAAATCACTGACCGAAAAAACCGAAAAAATGGCGGAACTGCTGGCCGAAGTCATTATACATACGGATTTCAGTGATAAGAAACGGTTGCGCGAGATCATCCGGGAAACCCGCTCCGGCATGGAAATGGATATTATGCAGTCAGGTCATGTTTACGCCCGAACCAGGGCTGCCTCTTATCTTTCCGAAAGAGGGGCCTTTCATGAGTTGCTGAACGGCATTTCCTTTTACCGTTTTATTCGGGGCCTTGATGAAGAGTTTGTCGACAGGGCAGAGGAAATAAGTGAAAAACTAGAAAATACGGCCAGGACAGTATTTAACCGGAACCAGGCCCTGCTCAGCATTACCGCTGAGCAAAATGATTGTGCCCGGATAACTGATATTATTATGCCGGTTGTTGACAAATGCCCGGCACTGTCCGGTAAAAAAAGAAAAGAAAGCCTGGCCGGCAGCAAAAATAATGAAGCTTTTATTATTCCGGGCCAGGTGCAGTATGTTGCCAAGGGTGCTGATCTGCACCGGGCCGGATTCAGTTACGATAACCGCCTGCGCCTGCTCCAGACCATTATCAGCACCGATTATCTCTGGAATCAGGTCAGGGTCAAGGGCGGGGCCTATGGGGCGGGATGTAGTTTTATCCATGACGGCACCTTTTTCTTTACCTCCTACCGGGATCCCAATCTCAGCCGAACCCTGGATACCTACGACCGGACTGCGGCCTATGTCGAAAAATTTTCCCCAACTGAAAGAGAACTGCGCAAATATATAATCGGTGCTGTTGGTCGGCTTGATGCGCCCCTGACTCCAGCCATGAAAGGAGAAAGGGCTACGGCGGATTATATTGCCGAGCTCAGTCAGGAGCAGATTCAACAGCAGCGCGATGACATCCTTAATGCCTCGCTCAGGGAACTTAATGCTCTTGCCGATCCCATAAAAGAGGCCATGGCTGCCGGATACTGTTGCGTTATCGGCAGTGAATCGCAGATAAACAAGGATAAGAATATTTTTGCCCAGGTTGAGACCCTGCTGTAAGGCAACAAAGGTTCCCTGACAGTGCAGGGGACGCACTGCGCACCTTTTTCGGTGGACTGAACAATTCCATTAATTCTCTCCGGCCAGCAGGGCAGCGCCGAGAGCACCGGTAAAATCCGGATTTTCAGGGACATGCACCTTTAGACCGACAGCACCAGCAAGTCCTTGCACAACGGCCCTGTTGCGGGCCACTCCTCCGCAAAAGCCGACATCACCCTTCAGGCCGATCCGACGCAGCATGGTAACGGCACGTTGCACTACTGAATTGACCAGGGCCAGAGCGACATCAGCGGCATTTGTTCCTTTTGCCCTTAAAGCCACAACCTCAGTTTCGGCAAAAACCGTACACATACTTGAGATAGTGAGCGAATCAGCGCCGGAAAGCGCAAGCCCGCCCAGATCAATAACCCGGCAGCCCAGGGCCTGGGACATGACCTCGAGAAAACGACCGGTGCCTGCGGCACAGCGGTCATTCATCTCAAAACGCAGCACCCGGCCATTGCCGTCAAGGGCAATGGTTTTGGTATCCTGGCCGCCTATATCTAAAATTGTCCTGGTTTCAGGCAGCAGGAAATGAACTCCCCTGGAGTGGGCCTTGATCTCCGTGACATGGTCACATCCCAGTTCCCCTGAAATAAGATGCCGACCATATCCTGTGACCAGCAACCGCTCAAAACCGTTCACCTCAGCCAGCATGTCCGTGACCTGGCTGAGGTAATCAAAAGAGGTCTCGAGCCGTTGCTGTTCCAGAATTTTATCATTTTCAACCAGCACAAGTTCAATGGATCTCGAACCTATGTCTACTCCGGCGGTTATCATAAGGGCTTAACTCGCAACTATTTATTGAGGGCAAGAATTTACCCTGAATCCTGCACTGTTATTTTTAAAAATTAAGGGTCTCAACAAAGGCCTCGACTCTGGTTTTTAATGGGCCGATATCCTGCATGGAATAATCCGTCTCAATCCGCAGCATGGGGATATCCGCTGCTGCAAGTTTCCGCTCAACCTTGCTTGCCTCAATGGCATAGGGTTGACAGAATTGCAGATTGTAATGAATTACCCCGTCAGCCTTAAGGCGCCGGGCCAGTTCCGTTATATGGTCGAGCCGCTCATGGTTGGGAGTAAAACAGGCGCAATCAATCCGCAGGTAACGATCAGTCAGGTGATCTATCATTTCTTCCAGCGTATCACCCTCCTCGCTGACCGGATCCCTGGTATGACGTTCGCCAATACATGATTCTTCTCCAACAATCACCGCCCCGGCTCCCTCCACGACAAAGGGAAGTTTCCAGTTGGGCACAGCCATGGGACAGCCGGAAAGCAGCAGACGTTTTGTGCCCGGCGACACAATGCCTGTTCCTTCGGCAACCCGTTTTTCAAGCTCGTCGCCCAGGGTTTCCATGCTGGCGGTAAAGCGAGATGGATCGTCATAAAAAGCCACCTGGTTAATCAATAATGCATCCCGACCGCTAATGGGGGATGGGACAGCTTCCCGCAGCCTGTTTAAGCGCTGCAGGGCCTTGCGGCGTCGATTAACCAGACGAATAGCCCCGGCAAGTTTTGCAGCGCTTATCCGGTTACCGGTCAGTTCTTCAAGGGCGGCAACTAACCGTTTAATTTCACTTTTGAAGAGTTTTCGGGCCGACTCCCTCTTGCTCTGGGGAACCTCCATGACATAGGTTGGAGTAAACTCATTAAACAGTTCATAGGCCTTTTTTTTGCCATCGCAGGTTGTTTCGCCGATTACCAGATCACAGGAATTGGTAAAAGGACAAAGCCCGGCGAGCCGGAAGCCGAAAAAGGACTTGATCAGAGCGCAGGTATTTCTTGGCAGGTAACGTTCCGCCTCTTCGAATCCGGCCTCAGCCCCGGCGCAGAGACCAACGCAGACCGCGTCAGCGGCCAGGATCAGTTCCTCAGGCACAAAAACGCAGAAGGTTCCTATAATCCTGCGGCCCGCGCTCCTGGCCTCCTGCAGCTCCCGGATTCGGAGACCATGCACCTCGCTCAAGACAAAATCAAGATATTCCATGCCCTGTAACCTGTTCTGCTGACTGAGGTAAATGTCATTATAAAACCTGCCCAGCACAGAGAGCAGCCCTGCATGGGCGGAAATGTCAAGATCGAGTTTTTGCCACATTTCATTATATTTGCTGGTCATGGACGTCCCTCCGCGACAGTTTTATGATACAGTTTTTCCCCGGCCCGCACCGGCGCGTTTAAACGGTTGGCTGGAGGCGGCAGGGGACAGATAAAATCATGATTGTAATGACAATATGGATTATAGGCATAGTTAAAATCGAGAATGTACATGCCGTTTTCCGCTTTTTCCAGAATCGCGTAGCGACCGGCCTCATAAGTTTCTCGGCCATTAGTCAGGTCGGTGAAAAGCACAGTAAGTTCCGCTGAGTCCCCGGCCTGCCATACCTCCAGAGCCTGCTTTTTGCCTGACATGGTAAAGTGAAAAAGAGCAACAGCATTCATTGGAGTTTTGTCACCGTCAGCCGGTAACCGAAGCGCAGCTGTTTTATATCTTTGCAGGATGCCGACGACCCGGTATGGAGCTGCGGGAGGATAATAGCGCAGCCCGGAAAATGAGCCGCATGACCGGGCGGCAAGAGGAGATTTTTCCGATTGAAAAAATACATCCTTTGCCCTCCTGAACTTCTCTATTTCCCGCAGATAATCTGTCCAGACCGGCTCAAGAGGGGCCGGGCGTGGATGGACATCGACACAGCCGACCAAGACAAGCAGGCTGAAGAGCATGACAGGCAATTGTCGATTTTTTACGGATTGGGTAAGCATATCTAAAAAATTTTCCAGTTAAAGCTGCAATGCCAGTCAATGACGATCCAGGTCGCCTCGTCGTCAAATCCGCTGGAGGCATCTTCGGCATAGTCGTCCGGCCAGAAAACACCGGCAAGAACACCGACATCCTGATGGTCGGTAAGCAGATACCTGGCCTCAAACTCCACGGCATCTCCAATATCATCGCCCAGGCTGCCTGAGGGATCTCTGAATCCGCGCCAGTTGCCCTTTTCCTCCTCCAGCTTGTAATTGTGATACCGCAGTTCTACAGTTAGTTCGTCAGTTGGTAAAATTTCAAGATTAAGCTGGCGGTCTTTAAAGTTTTTGAACCAGAAAAGATTATATTCACCGCCATATTCAGCCCCCCAGACGCCAAAGGCGGTTTCATAGCGGCCATGGGTATTGTCGGCAGGATCGTCATCGCCGGAGCTTACCGTGTAGGCAGCACTTACCCGCGGCTTCCAGGGCAAGGCTTTAAATTTGTAGCCCAGGATTCCATAAAAATGGAAGGCGTTAATGTCCTCTGTGCCCCAATCGCCGAATTCCCTGACATAGGTGATATCGTAATCAAAACCGCCCAGAAGGTCTCGACCGTAACTACGCATGCCCATATAATAATCCTTGAGGTCGTCGTTGCCGGCATAATCATCGTCTCTGTCCCATTTAGCCAGGAAAAACGGTTCAAAGGCTATATATGGCCGGCCCTTCGGCAGTTGGTAATGGGAATAAAGCCCGGCTCCGTCAAAGGTGTGATCATGATTCAGGGCAAACCCGTGCATGGTGTCATTATCTTTTGTATAGTTGCGGCCATAAAAGATATCGACAAAACCATTTTCAAAACGAGTGGAAAGCACTGCCGCGTCCCAGAGGTAGGGGCCGACATTGGCCCAGTCGCAGAGGCCTATGACCCGGAAATCACCGTAATCCAGACGTTGACGGCCAATTTTCAGATTGACCGGCCCGCCAAAAAGATGCTTCATCTCAATGTTAGCCAGATAAATATCGGGGTCTTCCTCAAACCGGTACCTGGGCCAGCCGCTGCCTGGAAAATCATAGACGTCGGCATACTGCCCCCACAACTGGAGATGAATATCATCGCTGGGATTATAGTCTATCCCGGCCCTGATTCTGTCATCCCAGATATCTTCACCGCCGTCCCGGTATGATGCCCAGGCTAAATTGTCCATATAGGAATAACGTATTCGTCCATCCACGCCGAAAGTGAGCTTGTCCGGCTTTTTTGCCTTTTCCGTCTTGCGGGCCGAGCAAATTCCGCATTCCAGAAAAACATGGGCCGCGGCAATTGATGTTGTGCAGAAAATTGTCACAGGCACCAGCAGCCAGGCTATTTTTTGATAATTTTTTCTCATGCTCCTTCCCCCTTTTTTGATTTCAGATAGACTGTAGATAGCAAAAAAATTACAGTGTTATAGATTGTCTTCGGTA